>JBAVOG010000082.1:0-3825 GCA_049691875.1 Burkholderiales bacterium
GGCGCGACCCATCGCGCCCGGCAGGGCCGGCTGGAATTTCGGACCGGAGATGTGGGCGCTGGAGCGGCGCCCGGGTTACTTCAGCCGGGTCAGCTCTTGCTGGAGCGCCATGACATTGCGCTCGTGACGCTCGACCGTTTCCTGATAAGGCTGCAGGCGATCGATCACCTTCTGGAAATTGCGCTCGTTCCCGTTGCGCACCGTCTCCTGTTCCGCGAGCTTCACCTTCGCCTCGGCCAGGCTTTTCGCCTCGGCCGACAGCTCGCTCTCGAGGATCTTGCGACGGGTATCGTCGCGCAGGCGCTGGGTTTCCGGATCCACGCGCGGGAAATTCGCCGGCCGCGCGTCCGGCTTGGTCTGGGCGACGGGCGCCGAATGCACCACCGACACCTCGCGGCTGACGACCGTGCATTCCCTGCCGGCCGTCTCCTTCTGGATGTTCGTGTACTGGGAGTGTCCGTCCTGCATGCAGCGCCAGACCGTGCCCTGCCCGAACGCGAGCGGCGTCACCAACAACGCGAGAGTCGCTACGACGTAGACGGGGGATCGGGCCAAGACTGGCGCCTTTGCTGAGGGGGAAATTCAAGTCTATGGCAAAAGCACCGTGATTACAAAACACATCGGGCATCGACCGGCGGCTTACTTCACAGATCCCGCCGGTCCGCCCCTGCGGCACCGGAAATCCGCCACACTTGCCAGCATAGTCCGCATCGAAACCGGCAGATCTGGCGGTGCAACATGGGCCGCGCAGGCCAGGCCAACCGACCGGTCGGTGCCGAACAATCTCGGGAAGTGCGGCTTTTCCAGCGCGAGCCGGATTCCGGGAGCGCCGCGAAATGCGGCGCTCCCGGCGATCCTTCGCCGGATCGGCTCGAATCCCGCTCCCTGCTCGACCGCGCAGCGCGCGAATCCGGTTCTTCATCGCGCGTCGCTCCTTCGTCCTCCGGTCAGGAGCTGTAGTAAAGCTCGAACTCGACCGGATGCGTGGTCATGCGGAAGCGCGTCACCTCTTCTTCCTTGAGCTTGATGTAGGCATCGATCATGTCGTTCGAGAACACGCCACCGCGCGTCAGGAACTCCCGATCGCTGTTCAGCTCGCCGAGCGCCTGGTCGAGCGAGTGGCACACCTTGGGCACCTTCGCGGCCTCTTCGGGCGGCAAGTCGTAGAGGTTCTTGTCCAGAGGATCTCCGGGAGAGATCTTGTTCTGCACGCCGTCCAGTCCCGCCATCAGCATGGCCGCAAACGCGAGGTATGGGTTAGCGGTCGGGTCGGGGAAGCGCACCTCGACACGCCGTCCGTTCGGACTCGCAACGTACGGAATACGGCATGCGGCGGAGCGGTTGCGCGCCGAGTACGCCAGGTTGATCGGGGCTTCGAATCCCGGCACCAGACGCTTGTAGGAATTGGTGCCCGGGTTCGTGATCGCGTTGAGCGCGCGGGAATGCTTGATGATGCCGCCGATGTAGTGCAGCGCGAAATCGGAGAGGCCTGCGTAGCCATTGCCGGCGAAGAGGTTCTTTCCGCCCTTCCAAATGGATTGGTGGCAATGCATTCCCGACCCGTTGTCGCCCACGACGGGCTTCGGCATGAACGTCGCCGTCTTGCCATAGGAAGCCGCCGTCATCCACACGGTGTACTTGAGGATCTGCATCCAGTCGGCCCGCTTCACCAGCGGGGCGAACCGGGTGCCGATCTCGCACTGCCCGGGGGCCGCCACCTCGTGATGGTGCACTTCGACCTCGACGCCCTGCTGCTCGAGCGCGAGACACATCGCATTGCGAATGTCCTGCAGGCTGTCGACCGGAGCGACCGGGAAGTACCCGCCCTTGACCGGCGCGCGGTGCGCGAGGTTGCCCCCCTCGTACTCCTCGTGCGAAGACCAGGGCGCCTCCTCGGATCGAATCTTCACGTGGCTGCCGGACATGTCCACCTGCCAGGTCACGGAGTCGAAGACGAAGAACTCGGGCTCGGGCCCGAAATACACCACATCGCCCAGCCCCGTGGACTTCAGATATGCCTCGGCGCGCTTGGCGAGCGAGCGCGGGTCCCGGTCGTAGCCCTTCATGTCCGACGGCTCGATCACGTCGCAGCTGATGTTCAGCACCGGCTCGTCGGTGAACGGGTCGAGACGCGCGCTGTCTGCATCGGGCATCAGCAACATGTCGGAGGCCTCGATGCCCTTCCAGCCGGCGATCGACGAGCCGTCGAACGCGTGGCCGTGCTCGAATTTCTCGTCCGTGAACTGGCTCGAAGGAACCGAAACGTGCTGCTCCTTGCCGCGCGTGTCGGTGAAGCGAAGGTCGACGAACTTGACTTCCTTGTCCTTGATCAGCTTGAGTACGTCGGCAGGCTTCATTGACATGCTTGTTCTCCTGTGCGAATGAGCGGGATGAGTGCGGAAGCAGAAATGGTGAAGGCGCGTTTGCGAGAACCATGCCACGCGCTGGACGCGCGCTAGGTGCTTGTTCTATAAAAGACTCTGTCTGTCAGCGGGATTCCCGATCGCACCGTATTGGTGCGATTTGCAGAATTCTGCACTATAGCGGTGCGATCGCCTAGTCGTTCGGATTTCTTCAATTTACGCTTTTAAAAACAAAACTTTACCGCCGAGGCGTGCGCTGAAGGCGATCCAGGAGAGAGTATGGAGTCGGTTGCAACGATCCTCGAACGCGCCCAACAACGCGCCCGCCAGTCAGGCCTGCCCTATCGTGGTGCATTGACTCCGGTCGAAGCGTTTACGCTTTCGGAGTCCGTGGAAGGCGCGCGCATCGTCGATGTGCGCACCCGTGCGGAGCTCGACTTCGTTGGCCGCGTTCCCGGCGCAGTGCTCGTCGAGTGGAGCCATTACCCGGGCGGGGTTCGCAATGCCCAGTTCGCGGAGCAGCTCAAGCTTCAGGTGGAACGCACCGACGCGCCGGTCATGTTCATCTGCCGGAGCGGTAACCGCTCGCATTTTGCTGCGGCAGTGGCAGCGCAACTGGGCTACAGCGCCGCATTCAACGTCCTCGAGGGGTTTGAGGGCGACAAGGATCAGAACGGTCACCGCAACACCGTCGGTGGCTGGCGTGTGGCCGGGCTGCCGTGGGTGCAGGGATGACGACTCCGGCGAACCTGGGAGGGCAAATATGAGCGACCCCGTGACAACGACGCATCCCGTCGGAACGCTCAAGCAGTCCATCCAGCGCGACTTCTCGAACGTCACTTATGAAGAAGCCATGCAGCGCGCGCGCGATTGCGTGCCGATCCTGCGCGAGCGCGCCCAGAAGTCGGAGGACGCGCGGGGCTTGCTTCGCGAGACCGAGCAGCTGCTGCACGAAACGGGGCTGTTCCGCTTCCACCAGCCGCGGTGTTTCGGCGGGATGGAGCTCGACTTCGTCGCGGTCGTCGACATCGTCGCTGAAGCCGCACGCGGCTGCCCCTCGACGGCGTGGAACATCGGCAACCTCGCCGTGCACCACTGGATCCTCGGCTTCTACGATCCGGAGACGCAGCATGAAGTCTGGGATGCGAATCCCGACGCGCTGATCGCTTCGTCGATTGCGCTGGCCGCCGGCCGCGGACGGCGGGCCGACGGCGGATTCATCGTGAACGGTCGCTGGCCATTTTCGTCCGGCGTGGACAACTCGGAGTGGAACATGCTCGCCGTCACGGTGTATGACGACGACGGCAAGACTCCGCTCGACTGGCGCCTTTGCCTCGCGCACAAGAGCGAATACGAGATCATCGACAACTGGTATGCGATGGGCATGGCCGGCACGGGCAGCAAGGACATCGCCGTGAAGGAGCTGTTCGTGCCGGAACGCCGCGCGCTCCCGCTCCAGCGT
>JBAVOG010000083.1:0-1611 GCA_049691875.1 Burkholderiales bacterium
GTCCGGCACCCCTTCATCCAGCGCCAGTCCGGCAAAGCGCCGGAAGGACAGCCGGTCGTCCACCGCCTCCTCCAGACCAGGATCGGACAGGCCATACCACTGCTGAAGAAGTGAACCGCCCCGAGTATTCCGGAGGCCATTTTGTCTGACCCTACGCGGCGATCGGCGTTGCCTCAAGCTTGGCGTAGTAGCGGTCTTCGGCTTCGGCAGGCGGGATGTTGCCGATGGGCTCGAGCAAGCGCCGGTTGTTGAACCAGTCGACCCATTCGAGCGTCGCGAACTCAACCGCCTCGATGCCGCGCCACGGGCCACGGCGATGGATCACCTCGGTCTTGAAAAGGCCGTTGATCGTCTCGGCGAGCGCATTGTCGTAGGAATCCCCGACGCTGCCGACCGAAGGTTCGATGCCGGCCTCGGCGAGGCGTTCGGTGTATTTGATCGAGACATATTGCACACCTCTATCGCTATGGTGGACGAGGCCATCTTGTTGGATCGGCCGCCGTTCGTGGAGAGCCTGCTCCAAGGCATCGAGAACGAAGTCGGCCCGCGCTGATCGCGACACGCGCCAGCCGACAATACGCCGCGCAAAGGCATCGATGACAAAAGCGACGTAAACGAAGCCGCACCAAGTGGCGACATAGGTAACATCCGAAACCCACAGCACGTTCGGCCGCGGCGCCTTGAACTGGCGGTTCACTCGATCAAGCGGGCACGGCGCCGACATGTCGCTGATCGTGGTTCGCACGGATTTGCCGCGGACGACGCCCTTCAGGCCCATATGCCGCATCAGGCGGGCGACGGTGCAACGGGCGACGTCGATGCCCTCCCGCTTCAACTGCCGCCAGACCTTACGGACCCCGTAGACCCCGAAATTCGCTTGGAAGACCCGGCGGATGTCTTCACGCAGGAGCGCGTCGCGCCGTTTGCGAGCCGGTGCCCGACCAGGATCAGCAAGACGGGCGGCATGCTCGCGATACGTCGACGGGGCGATCGGCAGAACCCGGCAGATCGGCTCGACCCCGTGGACATCTCGATGATCGTCAATGAACGCTTTCATGGTTTGAACCGGCGGTCGAGCTCCGCCTGAGCAAAATACGCAGACGCTTTGCGCAGGATCTCGTTCGCCTGGCGCAACTCACGGACCTCGCGTTCCAGCACCTTGATCCGATCGCGCTCCTCGCTCGTCGTTCCGGCACGAACGCCCTGGTCGCGTTCGGCTTGCCGGACCCAACTGCGGAGCGTCTCGCCCGCGCAGCCAATCTTCGCCGCAATCGAGGAAATCGCCGCCCACTGCGAGCCATGCTCGCCCTGGTGTTCCATCACCATCCGGACCGCGCGTTCGCGGATCTCCGGTGAAAATCTTTTCGATATCTGCTTCGTCATCATGGCTCCAGTCTCTCAAGAGTTGGAGCCTCCGGCAAACCCGGTACGGTTCAACTCGGCCGATGGAACGTTATCGGTGACCGACGCGCTCAGGGTGTTCTCGATCCGCGCCCTGGCGGCAACTCGGGACGAGTGCGCCAATCGCGACCTCCTCTCCGGCATCGTTCAGGGACGGGCATCGCGCTTTCTCTCCACCGACTTCATCTTCTGACCGCCCATGCAGTACGC
>JBAVOG010000084.1:0-7895 GCA_049691875.1 Burkholderiales bacterium
CACGAGGGTCGAGCGGCGCAGGTGCGAGGGTTGCGACCGTTTGCCCGGCAGCAACCGCGTCACCGTCGTCCAGGTTCACGCGCACGAGCTTTCCGGCGACCGGCGCGGCGATCACGTACCGGTCGTGCACGCGCACCTCGCCTTCCTGATCGACCGTCACTTCGAGCGGTCCACGCACTGCTTCCGCCACTTCGATCTCGATCGGCCGCGGCGCCAGGATCAGCCACGCCGCGGCGGCGATCACTACCGTTCCGGCGACCCACCAGGCCGCTCGACGCAGATGCGCGGCTACGCGCTTGTTGTTTCGCTCACTCACGGGTCTTCAATACTGCCACGAGATCGAGATGCCGCACGCGCCACGCGACCGCGGCACCCGATATGATGGCCGCACCGGCCACCAGTCCGGCTGCGTAAAGATAGGTGTGGGCGGTGATGGCGAGCGGAAGGCGGTAGAGCTCGGTCTCGATCAACACCACCATCCACGCGCAGATCCCGTAGCCGAGGACGAGGCCGAACGGAATGCCCACCGCCGCAAGCAGCGCTTGCTCCCCAAGCAGGATCCCCGTCACCTCGCGCCGCGTGAAGCCCAGGATACGCAAGCTCGCCAGCGTGACCGCGTGCTCCGACAACGCGATGCGCGCGCCGTTGTACACGATGCCGGCGGCGATTATGCACGCGAACACGATGAGGATCGTGGTGGAGATCATGATGTTCTCGGCGATCGTCGCGAGAAAACTCCGGATCGTCGCTGCGCGCAGCGTCACGCCCGCCACGACCGGGAGGCGTTTCAGGCGTTGGTAGAGCTCGTCGAGTCGCATCGGATCCACGCGCAGGTAGGCGTTCGTGTACTCGAGATCGTCCCCGGTGAGGTGCGCCAGCGCCCGCTCGTCGATGTATGCATAGAGGCCGAGCGGCTCTTCGACGACCGCTGCGACCGGGACGTCTCGCACGCGCCGCTCCCCCTGGAGAAACTCCACCGTAATGACCGAACCAGGCCGCGCACGGAGTATGCGCGCAAGGCCTGCGCTGAGGACGACCCCGCTCGGGGGCAGTGCGACCACATGCGCGTCGATGTCGACGATGCGGTGGAGTTCATCTCCCGGGGGCAGGCCGAAGAGCGCGGTACGCTTCGAGCGATGCCCGAGACGTACCCGGGCAGGAACGATCCGGAAGGCCTCGACGGCCAGCACCCCGGGCAACTTGGCCAGGTCGTACTTCACCTGCGCCCCGCGCGGCTCGTAGAATCCGACCTGCACGTCGTCGCGACGCCCGGCCTCGAACTGTACGCGGATCGTTCGGTCGAGCGCGTCGAGACCGAATCGGCCCACGACGAGCAACGCGCACGCCAGCGCGATCGCCAGCGCCGAGATCGCCGCACGCACCGGCCGGCGCTCGATGTTCCGGAACAGCATGCGTGCTGCCGGAGAAAGCATCTCGACGTAGCCGAGCCGCTCGATCAGGAGCGGCTTGAAGCGTGCGGGCGGCTCCGGGCGCATCGCCTCGGCAGGCGGCATGCGCAGCGCATGGCGCACCGCCGGCCATGCGCCGCTCACGGCGGCCGTCACACAGACAAGCGTGACGCCGAGGACATTCTCGGCCGAAAGGCGGAACGCGAGCCGCGGCATGTGAAAGAATCGCTGATAGATATCCGCGAGACCGTGCCCCAGCCAGACGCCCAGCGCGATGCCGATCACCGCTCCGCCGAGGGCGGCCGCCACTGCGAGCTTGACGTAGTGCCACGCGACGGCTCGATTGGTGTAGCCGAAGGATTTCAACACGCCAATCTGGGATCGCTGGAGCGCGATCAGGCGCATGAGCACGTTGTGAATCAGGAACGCCGCAACCGCGAGAAAGACGGCAGGGATCACGATGCCGGTCACCCGGTCAGTCTTGATCTCGCCGTCGAGCATCTGGTTCGAGATTTGCTCGTCGCGGCCGTGAGCGCCGGTCGCACCGTACGGCGCGAGCAAGGCGTCCAGCGACCGGATGATTCCCTTTTCGTCGGCGCCCGGCGCCAGGCGCAGCGTCAGGTCGTTGAAAGCGTCCTCCATGTCGAGGGCCGCCTCCAGCGCCTTGCGACTCATCCAGAAGACGCCGAATCGCTGGTTGTCGGGGAAGATTGCGGCGCCGCCGATGACGTACACGTACTCGGGCGAATTTGCGATACCGACCACCCGCAATCGTTGCCAGCGGCCGTTGATCACGGCCGAAACCCCGTCACCGGGCTTGAGTCCGTGCGCCCGCGCGAATGCTTCGCCGATCAGCACCTCGTCGCTCGCCCGCGGCGTGACGTAACGCCCGCTCTCGAGGACGAGGTCGTTGAGCAAGGGGCGTCCCTCGTCGGGCACCGATATCAGTCGCGCGGTCACCGGCTCGCTGAACCCCGGCACGTCGAGCGTCACGTCGTGGACGATCCGTTCCTCCACGGTCGCAACGCCGGACATGGCAGCCACGCGCGCCACGAGCGATCGCGGCGCCCGCTTCGCCTGCGCGAAGATCTCCGCGAACCGATATTGCGCGTAGTAATAGTCTCTGGCCTCGACGAGACCCTGATACGCGCCACGCATCGTGACGAAGGTCGCCACCCCGCAGGCGGTCACGAGAGCGACCGCGACCAGGTGGCCACGCAGACGCCACGTATCGCGCAGCAGCTTCAGATCCAGCGCGGCCGGCTTCACCAGGCGAGTTCCGCGGGACGTGCCTTGGCGGCGTTCGCCTGGATCCGACCGATCCGGCCGCTCGAGATGTGGATCACTCGATCGGCCATTCGCGCAATGGCGGCGTTGTGCGTGATGACGACGGTGGTCGTGCCGAGCTCGTGATTCACCCGTTCGAGGACCTCGAGGACGACCTTGCCCGTGGTGATGTCGAGCGCGCCGGTGGGCTCGTCGCAGAGCAGCACGTCCGGGCGCTTTGCGACGGCGCGTGCGATCGCCACCCGCTGCTGTTCGCCGCCCGAGAGCTGGGCCGGAAAATGGTTGATGCGCTCGGCGAGTCCCACCAGCGCCAGCGCGTCCGCCGGAGTCATGGGGTCTTCGGCGATCTCGGTGACTAGCGCGACGTTCTCGGCCGCAGTCAGGCTCGGAATGAGGTTGTAGAACTGGAAGACGAACCCCACGTGCTCGCGCCGATAGCGCGTAAGCGCCTCGTCATCGGCGCCCGAGAGCTCGTGGTCGAGATACCAGACCTCGCCGTCGGTCGGCACGTCGAGCCCACCCAGTATGTTGAGCAGGGTGGATTTCCCGCTCCCCGATGCGCCGAGAAGCACGACGAATTCGCGGCCGTAGAGCTCGAGATCGACGCCGTCGAGGGCGCGCACTTCGATTTCCCCCATCGGGTAGACCTTGGTGACGCCGCGCATTCGAAATACGGGGGCGCCGGGCTGCGGCGCCATTACCGACCCCGCGGTCCCGCTCATGCTCCGACGCGCCTTCTCACACGGGCCGCGCGCCTAGGGGAAGGCGGCCGCATCTCTCCGGAATGTCCTCGACCGATGATCCTGCGAAGCTCGGTCAGGGAACGTGTGTTCAGAACGTCGGTCCTCTCGAGCCAGCCCCGGCGCGCCTGACCCACGCCGAAGCGCAGATTCTCGAGGTCGAGCGTCGTGTGCGCATCGGAGCTGATGGCGACGAGCACGCCCTCCTCCTTGGCCATCCGGCAATTCGTGTCCGTCAGGTCCAGGCGATCGGGGTGCGCATTGAGCTCCAGCGCGATGCCGCGCGCCTTGGCCTTGCGCACGATCTTGAGCATATCGACTTCGTAGGGCTCGCGCGCCTCGATCAATCGGCCGCTCGGATGCGCGAGGATGGTGAAATAGGGCGAGTCCATCGCGGCCAGAATGCGCTCGGTCTGCCGCGCCCGCGGGAGGTTGAAGCGGCTGTGTACCGCGCCGACCACGAGGTCGAGCCTGGCGAGTATCGATTCGGGCAGATCGAGCGTCCCGTCCTCCAGGATGTCCACCTCGATGCCCTTGAGAAGCGTGATCCCGCCCGCGAGCACCTCGTTGAGCCGGTCGATCTCGTCGATCTGCCTGGCTAGGCGCTGCGGATCGAGGCCATGCGCCATCGCGACCCGCCGCGAGTGTTCGGTGATGGCCAGGTATTCCAGTCCGAGCGCCTTGGCCGCGAGCGCCATTTCGCGGAGCGTATTCTTGCCGTCGGTGGCCTTCGTGTGCGCATGAAGGTCGCCCCGCAGGTCGCCGAGCTCCAGCAGCCTGGGGAGCGCGCCCCGCCGGGCGGCCTCGAGCTCACCGGCGTCCTCGCGGAGCTCCGGCGGAATGAAGGGAAGCCCGACAGCCTTGAAAACCGATTCCTCGGTCTCGCCGGCCACGCGGCGCTCCGCGCCTCCCTTCGCAGTCCTGAATACGCCGTACTCGTTGATCTTGAGACCCTTCGCCTGCGCGAGCCGGCGCACCGCGATGTTGTGCGCCTTCGATCCGGTGAAGTAGTACATGGCGGCACCGAAGCTCTCCGCAGGCACCACGCGAACGTCGACCTGCAGCCCCGACGCAAGCAAGGCGCTCGCGCGAGTCGGTCCGCTCGCGAGGATCTTCTTTACCTCAGGATACTTGACGAAGCGTGCCATGACCGCGTCCGGCGCGTCCGAGGCGATCAGGATGTCGAGGTCACCGACCGTCTCCTTCATCCGGCGGAAGCTTCCGCAGATCACGACCTCGCCGGCACCTTTCGACTTGCGCAGGTACTCCGCGAGCGGGTCGGCATACTGGGCGGCCACGGTAAGCTTGAAACGCTGCTTCTTCGTGAGGTGTGCCTCGATGGCCTGCAGAATTGCCGCCTCTGTCTTCGCGGCGAATCCAGGCAGTTCACGGACCCGTCCCGCCCGGGCGGCCTCGGCCAGCCGTTCCAGGGTCTGCACTTTCAGCTCGCGATGCAAGGCCCTGACGCGCTTCGGGCCTAGTCCTGGTATGCGCAGGAGCGCGGTGATCGCGGGCGGGAGGTCCTTGTGCAGCTTCTCGAGAAGCTTCGTCGTCCCGGTCCCGGCAATCTCCGCGATCTTCGCCGCAAGATCCGCGCCGATTCCGGGAAGCTTGGGAAGCGGTTTTCCCGCGGCGACGACCTGGGCGAGATCGCGCCGTACGTCGCCCACCGTCCGCGCCGCATTCCGGTAAGCCCGGACGCGAAACGGGTTGGCTTCCTGAATCTCGAGTAGATCGGCGATCTCCTCGAAGATCCGGGCGATGTCGGCGTTGTGGACAGGCGTCAAGCGCTCTCGACCGGGATCGGGTGTTCCCCGTCCTTGGACGATAGCGCGTGGCGCACGGCGTCGTCCACTGTGTCGAGCCAGACGAATCGCAGGCGATCCCGCGCGCCCTGCGGCACATCGGCAAGATCCTTGCGATTGCGCGCCGGCAACATGACGGTCTCGATACCCGCGCGCAGGGCCGCCAGGACCTTTTCCTTGATGCCGCCGACCGGCAGCACCAGGCCACGCAAGCTGATCTCTCCGGTCATCGCCGTGTCGCTGCGAATCGTGCGGCCGGAAA
The DNA here is from genome assembly GCA_049691875.1 of Burkholderiales bacterium. Taxonomy (GTDB): domain Bacteria; phylum Pseudomonadota; class Gammaproteobacteria; order Burkholderiales; family SG8-39; genus JAABRB01. The sequence continues at coordinate 5,504 of JBAVOG010000084.1, forward strand.
AGAGTGACGTGAGGGCCATGAACATCGCGACACCGGCGCTCGGGCCATCTTTCGGGATCGCCCCGGCGGGCACGTGGACGTGCACGTCCCACTTGTCGAAATCGCCCGGCAGGTTCATTGCTTCGGCGCGGGATTTCATCAGCGTGAGCGCCGCCTGCGCGCTTTCCTTCATGACGTCGCCAAGCTGGCCGGTGAGGATGAGCTTGCCGGTCCCCGGCGTGCGACTCGCCTCCACGAACAGGATGTCGCCGCCGACCGGCGTCCAGGCAAGTCCCGTCGCAACACCCGGCAGCGCGGTGCGCAGCGCGACTTCCGCCTCGAACTTCGCCGCGCCGAGGATGTCCGCGAGATCCGCGCTGTCTATCGCCACTGAGTCCACGTTGCCCTCGGCGATGCGGGTCGCGGCATTGCGCAGCACCGATCCGATCTCCCGCTCGAGATTGCGCACTCCCGCCTCGCGCGTGTAGTCCTGGATGATCGCGCGCAGCGCGGCGTCGGTGATCGTCACCTGGCCGATCTTGAGGCCGTTTGCCTCGAGCTGCCGCCGCACCAGATAACGCTTGGCGATCTCGAGCTTCTCTTCCGCCGTGTAACCGGGGAGCTGGATGATCTCCATGCGGTCGCGCAGCGGTCCCGGGATCGTGTCCAGCATGTTCGCGGTGGTGATGAAGATCGCGCGCGAGAGATCGAAAGGCACGCCGAGATAGTTGTCGCGAAATGCCTTGTTCTGCTCCGGATCGAGCACCTCCAGCAGCGCGGACGACGGGTCGCCGTGGTGCACGCTGGCACCCACCTTGTCGATCTCGTCGAGCATCATCACGCAATCGCGCGTGCCGGCCTTCTTGATGCCCTGGATGATCACTCCTGGAAGCGCACCGATGTAGGTGCGCCGGTGCCCGCGGATCTCTGCCTCGTCGTGGACGCCCCCGAGCGCCACACGCTCGAACTTGCGACCGAGCGCGCGGGCAATGCTCTGGCCGAGCGACGTCTTGCCGACCCCCGGCGGACCGACGAAGCACAGAATGGGTCCGTGGCCGTCGGGATTGAGCTTGCGCACCGCCAGAAACTCGATGATCCGCCGCTTGACCTTCTCCAGCCCGAAGTGGTCTTCGTCGAGGATGCGCCGCGCTTCGGCGATATCGATGGTGCTTTCGCTGGTCCTCGACCACGGCAACTCGATCAGCCAGTCGAGGTAGGTCCGCGCCATCGAGTACTCGCCTGATGCCTCCGGCATGCGCTCGAGCCGCTTGAGCTCCTTCATCGCGTGCGCGAGCGTGTCTTCGGGCATTCCCACCTTCTCGATGGCGTCGCGCAGGTCCGCGAGCTCCTGGCCCGCGCCCTCGCCTTCGCCGAGCTCCTTCTGGATCTGGCGCAGCTGCTCGCGCAGCACGTACTCCCGCTGCCGCTCGTCCATGGTCGCCTTGGTGCGCGTGTCGATCTCGCGCGAGAGCTTGAGCACCTCGATGCGATGCGCGAGCATCCCGAGCACCTTGTCCACCCGTGCGGACACGTCGAACGTCTCGAGCACTGCCTGCTTCTCGGCGGCGGCGACGTCCATGAATCCGGCGATCAGATCGGCAAGCGGCGCCGGCGACTTGAACGCCTGCACGGCCTGCAGGAGTTCCTGCGGCGTCTGCGGCAGGAGCTCGAGGGCCTCGGCCGCCCGCTCGCGGAGCTGGAAAAGCTGTGCTTCGAGGTCCTTGGCCAGCGTGTCGGCTTCCGGGTCGCGCTGCCGCTCGACGCGCGCCACGAGGAACGGGAAGCCCGCGAGGAATTCCACGACGCGAAAGCGCTCCTCGCCCTGGCAGACGATGTGATGCGCGCCATCGGGCGTCGTCACATAGCGCAGAATTTGCGCAGCGGTCCCGACGGTGTAGAGATCCTCCGGACCTGGTGCGTCGAGGGACGGATCCCGCTGCAGCAGCAGCCCGACCGGACGATCGTTCTTCACCGCGTACTGCGCGGCAGCGATGGACATTTCACGCCCGATTGCCGAAGGCAGGATCATGCCCGGGAAGAGCACCAGGTTGCGCACCGGCACCAGCACCAGCGCGTCCGCGGGGATCGCGAGCTGTGGGGCCTGGGAGGCAGACTGATCCCCTGCGGGCGGGTTCGCCTGCACGGTGGAGCCATGTTCGAGATTCATCATCATGTCTTCTCTCACGCGATGCGCCGCAACCCGATCACGAGGCAGCCGCGATCGAACTGTTGCGCGAAAAGCTCGAAGCGACCCGACGGAAGCGGCACGCGCCGCGCGAATCGGCCATGGGGAATCTCGAGCCGCCGAATGCTTCCTGCACGCGCGACCACCGGCAGCGGGCGCTCGCCTTGCACCACGAGCGCTCCGGCCGGATCCACGAGGACCTGCACTTGCTCGGCCGCGACGCCCGGC
>JBAVOG010000085.1:0-19626 GCA_049691875.1 Burkholderiales bacterium
GATCAATGGCGTGTCGGGGCTCTGCATCACCAAGCTTGACGTGCTCGATGGCATGGACGAGGTGAAGCTCTGCACCGGCTACAAGGTCGATGGCGAGCTGCGCGACCTGTTGCCGGCAGGCGCGGAGGACACTGCGCGCTGCGAGCCGGTCTACGAGGACCTGCCGGGCTGGCCGGACAGCACGGTTGGCGTGCGCAGTTTCGAGAATCTCCCCGCAAACGCCCGCAGGTATCTCGAGCGGATCGAATCGTTATGCGAAGTGAGCGTGGACATGATCTCCACCGGGCCGGACCGTGCGGAAACCATCGTCCGCAGACACCCTTTTGCGTGAAATCGCGGTATGCCTGGCCCGGTAGCTTCGATCAAAGCAATTCGCATGCGTCCCAGACCCCTTTCGAACGAACAAGGGGAGAATTCCCCTCGTATATCCCCCGAAACGAACCAGGGGCACGCCCCTTGTATATCCCCAAGCGAGTCGCTTCGAAGTCCGCCAAGTCTCACTTAAGATGGCCGATCTGTACGTCAGCTGGTCCGACTATCACAGGACGATCGAGCGACTCGCCGCGCAGATTCATGCGTCGGGCTGGCGCTTCAACCAGATCGTCTGCATCGCCCGCGGCGGGTTGCGCGTAGGCGACACGCTGTCGCGGATTTTCGATCAGCCGCTGGCGATCATCTCGACCCAGTCCTACGGCGGCGAGGGCGGTACGGTACGCGGTGAGATCACGATCGCCGAGCAGATGACCATGACGACGCCGTCACTCGGGGATCGTGTCCTCGTCGTCGACGACCTCGTGGATTCCGGGATCACCCTGGAGCTCGTGCGACGCCACCTCCTCGAGCGCTATCCCCACGTGAAGGAACTGCGGACTGCCGTGCTCTGGTGCAAGGCGTGCTCGAGGGTCGTCCCGGATTTTCACGCAGAGTATCTTGCGGAGAGTCCCTGGATCCACCAGCCGTTCGAGCCGTACGATCTGATGTCGGCTGACGATCTGCGCAGCCACACGGCCTAGCGCGACGCGGTGAGCGATGCGAACGTTGCGAGCTTCGGTGTGAGCTCTGGTGCCGAGAAGAGGACTCGAACCTCCACACCCTTGCGGGCGCTAGGACCTGAACCTAGTGCGTCTACCAATTCCGCCATCTCGGCACGAGCCGGGCATTTTAGGTCAACCGGGAGTTTTGTTCAATGAAGACGCGCCGTCGAACGAGCGCGGAGCGCCAGCAGCGCGGACGTCGCGAGCACGATCCGCATCGCGCGCGTGAGTCGCAACGCTACGAGGCACCGCTGCCGAGCCGCGAATACATCCTGACGACCCTCGAGGAAGAGGCTGTACCGGTGGACGAGAAGCGGCTCATTCGCCTGCTCGAAGTGAAGGACGAAGAGCGTGACGCGTTTGCGCGACGCCTCGGTGCCATGGAGCGCGACGGGCAGATCCTGCGGAACCGCAAGGGCGCGCTGCTCGTCGCCGAGCGGCTGAGCCTGATCGCGGGGCGTGTTGCCGCGCATCCAGACGGCTTCGGGTTCCTGGAGCCGGACGACGGCAGCGCGTCGCTCTTTCTCAGTCCGGCCGAGATGCGCAAGGTCATGCACCGCGATCGGGTCGTCGCCCGTCCGGGCGGATTCGACCGGCGAGGGCGGCGCGAAGCGACGATCGTCGAGGTGACCGAGCGTGCGCAAAGCCGCGTGGTCGGACACCTCCATCATGAGCGCGGCATCTGGACCGTCGCGGCCGCCGACCGGCGCGTCCAGCACGATATTCTCGTGGAGCCCGGCACGACCGGCGGCGCGAAAGCCGGGCAGATCGTCACGGTGGAGCTCGTCACGCAGCCCGGTCCGCATGCGCAGCCGATCGGGCGCATCGTCGAGGTGCTCGGCGGCTACGACGACCCAGGCATGGAGATCGAGATCGCGCTGCGCAAGCATGCGCTGCCGTTCGAGTTCTCGAGGGAGGCCGAGAGGCTGGCCTCCAAGCTGCCAGACAAAGTGCGTAAGACAGACTTGGCGGGGCGGCGTGATCTGCGCGACCTGGCGCTAGTGACCATAGACGGCGAGACCGCGAAAGACTTCGACGACGCCGTGTACTGCGAGCGCGCCGGGAAGGGCTTCCGGCTCATCGTGGCGATTGCGGACGTGAGCCACTACGTCGCTCCCGGCGACGCACTGGACGGTGACGCACGCGCGCGAGGCAATTCCGTGTACTTCCCGCGCCGGGTGATCCCGATGCTTCCCGAGAAGCTGTCGAACGGGCTGTGCTCGCTCAATCCGGGGGTGGATCGACTCACAATGGCGTGCGACATGACCATCACGCCGCGCGGCGAGATCGCCGACTACGAGTTCTATTCCGCGGTGATCCACTCGCATGCGAGGCTCACCTACAATCGGGTCGCGGCGGCGCTGTACGAGAGCCCGCGGCGAGCCGATGGCGAAATCCGGCCGCTCGTCGGGCAACTGGAGCTGCTCGATGGAGTATTTCGCGCGCTACTCAAGGCGCGCGAGAAGCGCGGGGCGATCGATTTCGACACGGTGGAAACCGAGATCAAGTTCGACGCGCGCGGCAAGATCGAGCGGATCGTACCGGTGGTCCGCAACGACGCACATCGCCTGATCGAGGAGTGCATGCTCGCCGCGAACGTGTGCGCGTCGGCGTTTCTCCAGGAGCGCAGGCATCATGCGCTGTACCGGATTCACGAAGGGCCGACGCCGGAAAAGCTCGCGGCGCTGCGCGAGTTCCTCAAGGGCTTCGGCCTGCAACTCGGCGGCGGAGATGAGCCGCATGCAAAGGACTACGCGACGCTGCTCGAGAAATTGAAGCGGCGACCGGATGTCCAGCTCCTGCAGACCGTGCTGCTGCGGTCCCTGCAGCAGGCGGTCTACAGTCCCGAGAACGTCGGGCATTTCGGGCTCGCCTACGAGCACTATACCCACTTCACGTCGCCGATACGCCGCTATCCGGACCTGCTGATTCACCGTGCGATCAAGGCCGCGCTCGCCGGCGAGCGCTACGATCCCGGCGGGTGGGCCGACCTCGGCAAGCATTGCTCGGCGACCGAGCGGCGCGCGGACGAGGCGACACGCGATGTCGTGACGTGGCTCAAGTGCTACTTCATGCAGGACAAGGTGGGCGAGGCGTTCGAGGGCTCGATCAGTGCGGTGACGAGCTTCGGAATCTTCGTCGCGCTGGACGGCATATACGTCGAGGGCTTGGTCCACATCTCCGAGCTCGGTGCAGACTACTTCGAGCACGACGCCAGCCGCCACGTCCTGCGCGGGTCGCGATCCGGACGCTCGTTCCGGCTCGGCGATCGCGTGCGCGTCAAGCTGGTGCGAGTCGACCTCGAGGCGGGCCGCATCGATTTCGTCCTGGCCGAGGCGGCGTGACCTCATCGACCCTGATCTACGGATTTCACGCCGTCACGGGGAAGCTGCGCGCCCAGCCGGACGCCGTGCAGGAGATCTATTTCGACGGAGCTCGCCACGACGCGCGCGCGCGCGCGCTGCGGGGCCTGGCGGAGGAAAACGGCATTCGTGTGCAGGACGTGGAGTCGGCTCGGCTCGACGGGATGGTGCGCGGGGCGCGCCACCAGGGTGTCGTTGCGCGGGTCGCGGCGGGCACCCAGGCGCGCGACCTGGACGAGATTCTCGATTCACTGCGCGAACCGCCGCTGCTGCTGGCGCTCGACGGCGTCACCGATCCTCACAATCTCGGGGCCTGCCTGAGAGTCGCGGATGCCGCGGGGGCGCACGCGGTGTTCGCCCCCAAGGATCGCGCGGCGGGTCTCAATGCCACGGCGATCAAGGTTGCCAGCGGCGCGGCCGAGAGCGTGCCGTACGTGCCGGTGACGAATCTCGCGCGGACGTTGGAGGCGCTCAAGGAGCGGGGCATCTGGATCGTCGGCACGGACTCGTCGGCGGACAAAACGCTGTTCGACACCGATCTGCCCGACGCGGTCGCATGGGTGCTCGGCGCGGAGGGGCGCGGGATGCGCCGGCTCACCCGCGAGCGCTGCGACCGGGTGCTGCGCATCCCGATGCTGGGTGCCGTGGAAAGCGTGAACGTGTCGGTGGCGGCCGGCCTTTGCCTGTACGAGTCGCGTCGCCGGCGCAGCGCCTTCCGCCCGGGGGAAGATTCAACCCCTTGATTCCCTTGTTCTGATCCCCTTGGTCGAAGGCGGCAAATGGGATAGAATCACGCGCTTTCCGTCTAAATGGCGGAGCGTGTGGGTGCCATCGACAGTGGCCATCGACAGTGTCAATGTCGACAGCACTCTCTACAATTTGCCCGGCCCATCAATCGCCCGAAGCGTGGCGATTCAGGGCGTCCTTGCCTCACCGGTCGCGCATGCCGGGAGGCTGTCAACCACAAGGAGCCCGAATGCGACATTACGAAATCGTTTTTATCGTCCACCCGGACCAGAGCGAACAGGTTCCGGCGATGATCGAGCGCTATCGCAGCGTGATCGCGCAACGCGACGGCAAGATCCATCGCCTGGAAGACTGGGGGCGCCGGCAACTCGCCTACTCGGTCGAGAAGATCCACAAGGCGCACTACGTTCTCATGAACATCGAGTGCGACCACGAGACGCTCACGGAACTGGATCACTCGTTCCGCTTCAACGACGCCGTTCTTCGCCACCTCATCGTGAAGATGAAGGGCGCGGTCACGGCCGCCTCGCCGATGATGAAGGAAGACAAGGCGAAGTCGGTCCTCAACCAGGGTGAGGGTCGTCCGGGCGAGGGGGGCAGGCGGAGCGAGGCCCCGGCGGGCGCCCCCGGAGCTGCCTGAGCCGGCTTGGACAGCGCCAACGAGCTCACGCTCACAGGGAGCATCGTCGAGCGGGACGCGCTGCGTCACACACCTGCCGGCATCGCCCTGGTGAATTTCCGTGTCGCGCACGAATCCGAGCAGAGCGAGGCCGGTGCGACGCGGCAGGTCGGCGCAGAGGTGGTCTGCCTGGCGGTCGAAGAGCAGGCACGACTCGTTGTCGCAGCGCCGCTGGGCGCGGCAGTCAGGTTGAGCGGGTTCCTGGCGGCAAAAGGCCGCACCGGCAAGCAGCTCGTGCTGCACGTTAAACGTATCGAATTCGAGTAAGGAGACAGGATCATGGCAACACCTTCGAGAGGACGCGCTGGCGGCGGACGCGGTCGCCCCGGACAGAAAGGCTTCAAGGGCAAGGGGAAAGAGCGCGGCGGCGGTCGGGCGCTGTTCCGTCGGCGCAAGTTCTGCCGTTTCACCGCCGAGAAGATGGAATGGATCGACTACAAAGACGTCGATCTGCTGAAGGACTTCATCGGCGAGAACGGCAAGATCATTCCGGCGCGGATCACCGGCACGAAGGCGGGATACCAGCGCCAGCTTGCCGAGGCCGTCAAGCGCGCGCGCTTCCTCGCGCTGATCCCCTACACCGACGCGCATTGAAAGGACCGCAGCAATGCAAGTGATACTGCTCGAGAAGATCGCCAATCTCGGCGCGCTCGGCGAGGTCGTGAAGGTCAAGGCCGGGTTCGCCCGTAACTATCTCATTCCGAAGGGCAAGGCGCAGCGGGCCACACCCGAGAATCTCGCCCATTTCGAGACCCGCCGGGCGGAACTCGAAAAGGCCCAATCCGAGACGCTGCGTGCTTCTCGGGACCATGCGGCGAAGCTAGAGGGCGTCGCGATCCAGCTCACGCGGCGCGCAAGCGTGGACGGTCGCCTGTTCGGCTCGGTGACCGCCTATGACATCGTCGAAGCGCTCGCCGAGATCGGGCACGAGATCGAGCGTTCGGCGGTCCGCATGCCGCAGGGTCCGCTCAAGATGGTCGGCGACCACGACGTCGCGGTCGCGCTGCACAGCGACGTGGTGGTGCACATCAAGGTGGCGGTGCTCGGCGAAGCAGTGGCGGACGGCGCAAGCGACTGACGCGGCGTCGGGCTGTCGATGTAGAATCTGCGGGTCCCCGCAGATTTCCCGACTCGCCGATGGCCCAGGTCACACTGCCAACGACGGGCGACGCGCCACTCGTCGCCCTCCGCGTTCCGCCGCACTCGATCGAGGCCGAGCAATCGGTGCTCGGGGGGTTGCTGCTCGACAACGCCGCCTGGGACCGCGTCGGCGACGTGCTCGCGGTGGACGATTTCTACCGCGACGACCACCGTCGCATCTTCCGCCACATCGCGAAGCTCATCGAGCAGAACCGTCCGGCCGACGTCGTGACGCTGTCCGAGTCGATCGAGTCGAGCGAGGACAAGGACAAGACCGGCGGCATCACCTACCTCGGGCAGCTCGCCCAGAACACGCCGTCTGCGCACAATATCCGCCGCTACGCGGAGCTCGTGCGCGAGCGCGCGGTCATGCGCAAGCTCGTCACGGTCGGCAACGAGATCTCGGACAGCGCGCTCAATCCACTGGGAAAGGAAGTCGGCCAGCTGCTCGATGAGGCCGAGTCCAAGGTCTTCGAGATCGCCGAGGCGGGCAGCCGCGGACGCGACGGATTCAAGGACATCCACCAGCTTCTCTCGCAGGTCATGGAGCGGGTGGACATGCTGTACCACCGCGAAAATCCGTCGGACATCACCGGCATTCCGACCGGGTTCAACGACCTCGACCAGATGACCTCGGGCCTTCAGGAGGGCGAGCTCATCGTGGTGGCGGGGCGGCCGAGCATGGGAAAGACCGCGCTCGCGCTGAACATGGGCGAGCACGTCGCAGTGGAGACGCGCCTGCCCGTCGCCGTGTTCAGCATGGAAATGTCGGGATCGCAGCTTGCCACCCGGATGCTCGGCTCGATCGGGCGGCTCGATCAGCACAAGCTGCGCACCGGGCGGCTCTCGGACGAGGACTGGAACAAGCTCACCAACGCCGTCGGCAAGCTCCACGACGCGCCGATCCACATCGACGAGACCGCGGCGCTGAACGCGCTCGAACTGCGCGCGCGGGCGCGTCGTCTGCATCGCCAGTACGGAAGGCTCGGCCTCATCATCGTCGACTACCTTCAGCTCATGTCGGCGTCGACCCACGGCGAGAACCGTGCAACCGAGATTTCCGAGATCTCGCGTTCGCTGAAGGCGCTTTCAAAGGAGCTGCACGTGCCGGTCGTCGCGCTCTCGCAGCTCAATCGGAGCCTCGAGCAACGGCCGAACAAGCGGCCGGTGATGTCGGATCTGCGCGAATCGGGTGCGATCGAGCAGGACGCCGACCTGATCCTCTTCATCTACCGCGACGAGGTGTACAACCCGGATTCGCCGGACAAGGGTCGGGCCGAGATCATCATCGGCAAGCAGCGGAACGGCCCGATCGGCACGGTGAATCTGACCTTCCTCGGCCAGTACACGCGCTTCGAGAACTACGCGTCCGCGGGCAGTTTCTAGCAACGCGCGCCGTGGCGTGGCCGCGCGCGATTCCGCGCTCAAATTTTTGAGAAAACAAAAAGGCCCGGGGTTACCGGGCCTGAGAGGTCGCACCCAACCGTTGTTGTTTTTGTATCTCTGAGGCGACGATCTCGCTGACGCACGGAGGAGGAGTCGGATCGCCAGGCGATTCTTCCGCCGCTTCAGAGATTTACCACGGCTTCTTTATAGAGGACATTAGCAACCTCTGTCAAGTGTCAATCGCGGACGCCGTGCAGGATGACCTATGGGAGACGACTGCCCAACGCTCTTGGGCGGCTTCCCGGTCGAAAAGTGCGGCCAACGGTTGTCTTGGCAATCTGCCATCTGAATCGCAACGCTTTGTTATGAATGGAGTTTCTTTAGGTCGGGCGGGTCCGGAGCCGCTCGGTGCACGAGGGGCCACGCTGAGCGGGACCGCAGCCTTCGAGCCGGCGTGGCATATCCGCCACATTCCGGCGGACGGGGTAGCGCCGAAGCAACGGAGGGCGTGTATGCTTCCGCGCCGGTCTGTGCGTTGAGCATTCGACCGCAATCAAGGCTGGCCGCGTGACTGCTAATTGCCCTTCGCTTCGTCGATTCTGTCCGGTTCGCTGGTTTGGCGTGCTCGTGTTCGGTATGGCCGCAGCTGGCGCGCAGGCCGAGATCGCGGTCGTCCTGAATTCCCAGGACGCGACCGTGAGCGTGATTCAGAAGGCGGGCTACCAGGAGTTGCGCCGCATCCCGGTAGGGAAAGAGCCGCATCACCTGATGCAGACGCCGGCAGGCTCCGAGCTCATCGTCGCAAGCTCCGCGGGCAATGAGCTCGTGTTCCTGGATCCGTCGACCGGTGAGGTGAAGCGGCGCATCGCGAACATTGCCGATCCCTACCAGATCGGCTTCAGCCCCGATGGCAAGTGGTTCGTCGTGAACGCGCTGCGTCTGAACCGGGTCGACATCTACGCAGCCGACGGTTTCAGGCTCGTCAAGCGCATCCCGCTGCGCGACACGCCGAGTCACATGGCGTTCAATCGTGCGGGCTCGCACGTATTCGTCACCCTCCAGGAGAGCGACGAGATCGCCGCGATCGATCTCGCGCGGGGGGAGGTCGACTGGCGCATGCCGATCGGCAGGCAGCCGGCCGGAATCTGGATGACCCCGGACGACAAGTATCTGCTCGTCGGAATCATGGGTCGCGACTATGTGGACGTCGTGGACTGGCGCGCGCGCAAGAGCGTCAAGCGCATCGTGACGGCCCAGGGCGCGCACAATTTTCAGGCGCTCGGCGACCGGCGTCACGTGCTCGTCTCCAACCGGGCCGCCAACTCGATTTCGGTGGTGGATCAGCAGACACTCACGGTCGTCGACACCTTTCCGGTACCCGGAGGTCCGGACGACATGGAAGTCTCGCTGGACGGGAAGGAACTGTGGGTCACCAACCGGTGGGCGCGGTCCGTGTCAGTGGTGGACTTGGCGACGCGCAAAGTCGTGCGGAAAATCTCAGTGGGGCGCTCGCCGCACGGCATCTTCTTCGTCAATGCGGCGCGCGAGTAGCCTCGCCTTCGCCGCCGCGCTGGCGCTGTCGGGCGCAGCGCATGCCACGTGCAAGGGCACGCTCTACCTGACGCTCGACACCAGCAACATGTCGCAGGCCGAGAACGTCGCGCGAATTCTCGCCAAACACGACGTCAAAGCCACGTTCTTCATGGCGAACGAGAAGACGGTGCGCGGCGACTACTCGCTCGATCCTTCCTGGGGCCCCTACTGGCGGGCGCTCGTCGCCGCTGGACACGCGTTCGGAACCCATACCTGGGACCACTGGTATTTTCGTGGCGACCTACCCGGCGGCAAGGTCCGGTACACGCGCGGGGGGAAGACGCGCGAGCTGGACGCGCAGGGCGTGTGCGCCGATCTGCGACGCGTGCAGACCCGGTTTCACGAGCTGACGGGCCGTGATCTGGACCCGATCTGGCGTGCGCCCGGCGGCCGCACGACGCCGAATGCACTCGCGGCGGCGCAGGCGTGCGGCTACCGGCACGTCGGATGGTCGCCCGCCGGACTGCTCGGCGACGAGCTTCCCTCCGACAAGTATCCCAATGACGTGCTGCTCGCCCGGGCGCTCAAGAACCTGCGCGACGGCGACATCCTCGTGATGCACCTCGGCATCCAGTCCCGGAAGGAGCCCCTCGCACCGATACTCGATCCCTTGCTGGCGGGGCTGAAGGAGCGCGGATTCTGCTTCGCAACCTTGCCGGGGTCCAAGGAGTGAGCTGGCTCGCTGACCAGGTCGGAGGCGTGCAGACCTGGTTGTTCGAGGTTGCGGTGCAGCCGGCGCTCTACTGGCTCGACCTGGCGAGCCTGAGCGATCCGGCTTACGATTCGCTCGAGTGGCTGATCTGGGGCGTGCTTGAGATCGCGGTGCTCTACGCGATCCTGCGGCCGCTGGAGGCGCGCATTCCGGCGGAACATTGGAGCAGCCGTCGGCAGGTCGGTATCGACGTGCTCTATACGCTGATCCATCGCCTGGGCGTCGTCCCGCTCGCCTTCTTCCTGTTGCTCACGCCCGTCGTCGACTGGGCGGAAGGCGCGCTGCGGCTGGCCGGCCTTCGCACCTTCAACCTGGAAGACGCGCTGCCCTGGCTCGCAACGAGTCCGCTCGCGGCATTCTTCGTGTATCTCGTCGTCCTCGACCTCGCCGACTACTGGCGGCACAGGTTTCAGCACCGCTTCGAGTGGTGGTGGTCGCTGCATGCGCTGCATCACAGCCAGCGCCAGATGAGCTTCTGGACCGACAATCGCAATCACCTGCTCGACGATCTGTTCGGAAGCCTGTGGTTTGCGGGCATCGCGCTGGTGATCGGGGTCGAGCCGGGGCAATTCCTGCTGATCGTCATCGGCGCCCGGATGATCGAGAGCTTCTCGCATGCCAACATCCGGATCTGGTTCGGCGCGCTGGGCGAGCGGTTACTCGTGAGCCCGCGCTATCACCGCCGACATCACGCCATCGGCTTCGGCCACGAGGGTCCGTCGCGCGGCTGCAATTTCGCGGTGCTGTTCCCGGTCTGGGACGTGGTCTTCGGCACGGCCGATTTCACGCGCAGCTTAGGCCCGACCGGCATCCGCGATCAGATCGCCGGAGCGCGCTACGGCGACGGGTTCTGGGAGCAGCAGTGGCTCGGCCTGCGCCGCATGGCCCGCGCGCTGCGGCGGCCTGCAGCCGATCCTCAGAGCACTTCGGCGGCGTGATCGGCGAGCCGCGAGCGCTCGCCCCGCTGTAGCGTCACGTGGCCCGAGTGGGCCCAGTCCTTGAATCGGTCCACCACGTAGGTCATGCCGGAGCTGCCCTCAGTGAGGTAGGGTGTGTCGATCTGGGCGATGTTGCCGAGGCACACCACTTTCGTGCCCGGGCCCGCGCGCGTGATGAGGGTCTTCATCTGCTTGGGCGTGAGGTTCTGCGCCTCGTCGATGATCAGATACTTGCTGAGGAAAGTGCGGCCGCGCATGAAATTGAGCGACTTGATCTTGATGCGGGAGCGGATCAGGTCGCGCGTGGCGGCTCGACCCCATTCTCCGGCTTCCTCGTCGGTGTTCTGCAGCACGTCGAGATTGTCTTCGAGCGCTCCCATCCACGGCGTCATCTTCTCTTCCTCGGTGCCGGGGAGGAACCCGATGTCCTCGCCGAGCGGCACCGTGACGCGAGTGATGATGATCTCGCTGTACAGCTTGCTCTCGAGGGTCTGCATCAGGCCGGCTGCGAGGGTGAGGAGCGTCTTTCCGGTGCCTGCCTGGCCGAGCAGGGTCACGAAATCGATCTCGGGATTCATCAGGACGTTGAGCGCGAAGTTCTGCTCGCGGTTGCGCGCCGTGATGCCCCACACTGCGTTGCGCTGACCGGTGTAGTCGCGCACCGTTTCCAGCACCACGGTGCGGCCGCCGCGCTCCTTGACGAGTGCATGCAGCGGGCGCGCGCCCTCCTGGTACACGAACTCGTTCACCAGCAGTTCTTCGCAAAGCGGTCCCTTGACGCGGTAGTAGGTGCGCCCGTCCTTGTTCCACGACTCGACGTCCTTGCCGTGATCGTCCCAGAAGTTTTCCGGGAGCTCGCGCGCCCCGGTGTAGAGGATGTCGGTGTCCTCGAGAACCTTGTCGTTGAAGTAGTCCTCGGCCGCGAGTCCGAGCGCGCGCGCCTTGATCCGCATGTTGATGTCTTTCGACACCAGGATGACCTGGCGCTGCGGGTCGCGCCCTTGCAGGAACATCACCACGCCGATGACGTTGTTGTCCGACTTGCCGATGGGCAGGCTCGCCGGAATATGCCCGTTGATCGCCACGGTCTGCAGGAACAGCCGTCCGGTCGCGGTATCGGCCGCGTGGCGCGCGAGCGGGATCCCGTCCTCGATCGGCCCGGACGACTTGCGCACGATTTCTTCGATAAAGCGGCTCGCCTGCCGGGCGCTGCGCGCGACCTCCGACATGCCCTTCTTGTTGTTGTCGAGCTCCTCGAGCGTCATCATCGGGACGAAGACGTCGTGCTCCTCGAACCGGAACAGGCTCGCCGGATCGTGCATCAGCACGTTCGTGTCGAGGACGAGAAGCTTGGTGGCCGTGGGGCGTGCTTTGCGGCGTTCGCGGGGGGCGTTTGTGGCAGGTGCCGGGGATGCTGTCGGCGGAGGCGTGGAATCAGAGCGTCTTAACAAAGTCGAGTACCTCCTGAGCATGGCCCGGAACTTTCACGCCGCGCCACTCGCGGCGAACCTCGCGCTGCGCGTCGAGCACGAAGGTGCTGCGCTCGATGCCGCGCACCTGACGGCCGTACATGTTCTTCATCTTGATCACCCCGAATCGCTGGCAGACCGTCTCGTCCTCGTCGGACAGCAGCTCGAAATGGTAATTCATCTTCGCCTTGAAGTTCTGGTGGGATTTGAGGCTGTCACGCGAGATGCCGTAGACCTCGCAGCCAAGCCGGCGAAACTCCTCGTGCAGCTCGGCGAACTGCGTTCCCTCCTTGGTGCAACCGGGCGTGTTGTCCTTGGGATAAAAATAAAAAACGAGCCACTGCGCTCCAGACTTCGAAAGTCGGAATGCGCCCCCGGTGCCCGGAAGCGAGAAATCCTTGACCTGCTTGTCGCTCATAGTCGGTCGATCACGTGGGATCCAGCGGTAGCGAATCGGAAAGGAATCACGGATTGTTGATAAATTCGGTCCGTGGCGCAAGTTGCTAGGCGGCGCCGAAGAAGCGCACGAACGCCTGCGCCGTGTCTTCCGCCCGCTCCTCGGGCAGATAGTGCCCGCAATCCAAGGAGTTCCCGCTGACCGCCCCGGCATACTCGCGCCAATCGGCGAGCGGTTCGAAGCAGCGCTCGATGACGCCGTGGCGTCCCCACAGGACCAGTACCGGGCATTCGACCTTGCGGTGTCCGAAGTCAGCATCGTCGTGCACCAGATCGATGCTCTCCGCCGCGCGGTAATCTTCGCAGGTGGCGTGGATCGTGGCGGGATCGCCGAAGCACCGCAGATATTCTGGCCAGCCGTCGGGCGCGAAGGGAGCAAGCCCCGCGAACCGGCCACCCATGTGCTTGCGCAGATACGCCTCCGGATTCGCGCCGATCAGCGTCTCCGGAAAGGGCTCCGGCTGGATGAGGAAAAACCAGTGGTAGTAAGCCTTGGCAAACTCGCGTGTGGTGCGCGCGTACATCGTGCGCGTGGGGACGATGTCCAGCACGGCGAGTCGTGCCACGTGCCGAGGGTGGTCGAGCGCCATGCGATGCGCGACGCGCGCGCCGCGATCGTGGCCCGCGACGGCGAAGCGGTCGAATCCGAGCGCCGCCATCACCTCGACCTGATCTTTGGCCATGGCGCGCTTCGAATAGTTCGAGTGATCGGGCAGCCCGTGCGGCTTGTCGCTGTCGCCGTACCCGCGCAGGTCCGGAATGACGAGCGTGAAGTGGTCGGCGAGCAGGGGTGCGACCTTGCGCCACATCGCGTGAGTCTGGGGATAGCCGTGCAGGAGGAGGAGGGGCGGACCGCTACCGCCGTGCAGGACATTGATCGCGACCTCTTTCGTCGGGATGCGTTTACGCGCGAATCCTTCCAGCATGAGAAAGCTGCGTGATCGGTGTCAGGAGAGGAACGGAACGCCTTGGGTCGCCAATGTTCCTGATCGACCGGGAACCGTCTCGACGGCGACGTTGCAGCGGGGGAGTCGCCGTGGATCCAGCGACTCGTAGATGGCGCGCAGCGGCACGAGCTCGTAGCCTTGCGCGCGCCAGCCTTCCAGGAGCTGCTCGAACGCCGGCGCGAGCTTCCCGCCCTCGAGCTCGGCATGCAACGTGAACACGTGAGCGGACGACGGCGGATCCCGCGTCAGTTCGAGCACGCGCTCGGCCACGTTGCTGGCGGTCACGCCATCCAGCCCGATCAGCTCGTCCAGGGTCGGAAGCGTGGTCGGGATCTGGGGGCACGCGACGATCTCGGCGCGGTACATGGGAATGAAAGGCTCGGTGCCGCGCGTATCCGAGGCGAAGTCGAACCCGAGTCGCTGCGTGAGACGGTAGGCAGTCCAGTTCATCTGCCAGCCTGCCGCGCAGTGCACCCGCGCCGGCTCGCCGAACACGGTCTCGAACCGGTTGCGCGCGAGCTGCATCTGACGCTCGGTCCACGCCGCGCTCGCGCGCGCGACGCCGTCCTGCCACTTCACATGGTCCCAGCAGTGGATGCCGCACTCGAACCCCGCATCGCGCACGCTGCGCAGAATGTCAGCGCACACGACTCCGATGTCGGGCCCTGGCAGGAGCGTGCCGTAGAGGAGCGTGACGAAGCCGTAGTGGGAGAGCACCGAGGTGCGGGAAACCTTGCCCAGGAATCCCGGGCGGAAGACTCGCTTGATGGCCCGTCCCGTGTGGTCCGGGCCCAGGCTGAACAGGAACGTCGCGCCCGCCTCGTGCTTCTTGAGCAGCTCGACCAGACGCGGCACACCGTCCCGCGTCCCGCGGTAGGTGTCCACGTCGATCTTCAGCCCGAGCTTCACTCGACGAGTCGCCGCGCCTCGGCGACGTGGTCCCGGTATGCCTCGAAGATCCGGTCGAGCGCGTCCATCATGCCGACGCGCGGCGTCCAGCGCAATTCCCGGCGCGTATTCGCAATCTGGGGCACCCGGTTCTGCACGTCCTGATAGCCCTTGCCGTAGTAGGCCGCTGCCGCGACGTTGACGATCTTGACCCGTTTCGCATGCGAGCGGTACTCGTCGTACTTCAGCGCTTTCTTCAGCATCAGCTCGGCAAGTCTCCGTACGGAGAGGTTGTTCTTCGGATTGCCGATATTGTAGATTTTTCCGGATGCGACGCCCTGGGGGTTCTGGATGATCTTCAGGAGCGCGTCAATGCCGTCGTCGATGTAGGTGAACGATCGCTTCTGCTGACCACCATCGACCAGCTTGATCGGCTCGCCGCGCACGATGTGACCCAGAAACTGCGTGATGACGCGCGAGCTGCCTTCCTTCGGCGTGTTGATCGAGTCGAGGCCCGCGCCGATCCAGTTGAATGGCCGGAACAGCGTGAAATCGAGATTCTGCTCCATGCCGTACGCCCAGATCACGCGGTCCATGAGCTGCTTCGCGCAGGAATAGATCCAGCGCGGCTTGTTGATCGGCCCCAGTACCAGATCCGAGGTGTCCGAATCGAACTCGCGATCGCGCGACATTCCGTAGACCTCCGACGTGGAGGGAAAGATGAGTCGCTTGCGGTGTTTGACGCACGCGCGGACGATCGGCAGGTTGGCCTCGAAGTCGAGCTCGAACACCCGCAGCGGCTCCTTGACATAGGTCGCGGGCGTCGCGATGGCGACCAGGGGCAGCACCGTGTCGCACTTACGGATGTGGTACTCCATCCATTCCTTGTTGATGGTGATGTCGCCTTCGAAGAAGTGAAACCGCTTCTCGTCGAGCAGGTCCGCGACGCGGTCGGTGCCCATGTCCATGCCGTAGACGTCCCACGGCGTGCTCGCGATGATGCGCTTCGAGAGGTGGTGCCCGATGAAGCCGTTGACGCCGAGGATGAGGATCTTTTTCATGTTTTTGCCGGTCTAGAATTCATCTCAAAATACGACTGCACTTGCAATCGAGGGGATATACGAGGGGGATTTTCCCCCTTGTTCGTGCGCCCACTCTTGCATAAAGAACCTTGGCCGCAATTTCGGGATAAATCTTAATTGTGCAGCGCCACGGTGGCGGTTCCGAAGCGCGTCCAGAAAGTTCCGCTTGAAACGGGCGCGCCGCCGAATTCGGCGGAGAGGACGCGCAGCAATCCGCCGTCGACGCAGCGCAGGTAAAGATGCCCGCCGCGAACGTGAAGCGCGGGCTCTCCTTCGACCGGGTCGCGCTCGCGCATGTCGAGCGTGCGCAGCACGCGGAGCTCCGCGCCGCCGACGAAGGAGAATGCGCCGGGGTAGGGCGGTGCAACGGCGCGCACGAGATTGTGGATTTCGCGCGCGCCGCGGGTCCAGTCGATGCGGCCGTCCTCCGGGCGCCTGCCACCGAAGTAGCTTCCCGCGGCGAGGTCCTGCGGCGCGAGCTTGACGCTTCCCGAGACAAGGCTGGGAAGGCTGCGGTCCAGCACGATCTCGGCGGCCAGTGTCACCTTGTCGAAGACTTCGCGCGCCGTGTCGTTCGGCAGGATGGGCACCGCCTGCCGATCGACCAGCCGGCCGGCGTCGGGCTTCTCGACCATCTCGTGGAGCGTGGCACCGGTCTCCCGCTCACCGCGCAGAACGGCCCAGTTCACCGGCGCGCGGCCACGATACCGCGGGAGCAGCGAGCCGTGCATGTTGAATGCGCCGCGACGGGCCGCGCCCAGCAACGCGGGGCTCAGCATGAAGCGATAATAGAAGGAAAAGAGGAAATCGGGAGCGATCGCGCGCACGCGCTCGAGCAGGTCGGGGGCATTTGGATCGGAGGGCGCGATGACCGGAATGTCGTGCATGGCGGCGGTCTCGGCGACGCTGTCGAACCAGATCGTCTCGCTGGCGGCGTCCTCGTGCGTCACGACGATCGCGACGCGCACGCCGTGGGCGAGCAGCACGGCAAGGCAGCGCACGCCGACGTTGTGATAGCCGAACACCACCGCACTGGGCCGGGCGCCGCCGGAGCTCGCCGCGTCAGACAACCCGGCGCGCCTTCAGGTCGTCGGCGACCCGCTCTTCGTCGGCCTGCTCCAGAACGGCTTCGATCAGGTAGCGCGGCCGCTGGCGCACCTGCTCGTAGATCCGGCCCACGTATTCGCCGAGCAGCCCGATTCCGAAGAGGGCGATCCCGATCAGGAAGAACGCGATTCCGAAGAGGGTGAACAATCCTTCCGCCTCCGGACCGATCACGAGCCGCCGGATCGCCAGGATGACGACGAACACCAGCGAGACGAGCGAGATTGCGATGCCGGCCAGGGAGAACGCCTGCAGAGGTACGACGGAAAAGCCGGTCACCAGGTCGAAATTGAGCCGGATCAGCTTGTAGAGCGAGTACTTCGTCTGGCCCGCCGTACGCTCTTCGTGGCCGACCTCCACTTCCGCAGGGCGCTGAGCAAAGGTGTAGGCGAGGGCGGGAATGAAGGTATTCACTTCGCGGCAGCCGTTGATCGTGTCGACGACCTGGCGGCTGTAGGCGCGCAGCATGCATCCCTGGTCGGTCATGCGGATCCGCGTGATGCGCTCGCGCACCCAGTTCATGGTGCGCGAGGCCCAGCGCCTGAACGTGGAGTCCCGGCGCATCCGGCGGATCGTTCCCACGTAATCGTGCCCTTCGTCCATCTTCGCGAGCAGCTTGCCGATCTCCTCCGGAGGGTTCTGCAAGTCGGCATCGAGCGTCACGATGCGATCTCCGCGCGTGTGCATGAAGCCCGCCATGATCGCAAGATGTTGCCCGTAATTGCCGTTGAACAGGATCACCCGGGTCGTGTCGGGTCGCTTGGCGTACTGGCCGGCGAGAATCGCGGCCGAGCGGTCTCTGCTGCCGTCATTCACGAAGATCGCCTCGTACCGCACGCCGAGCGCATCGAGGGCGGGATACAGGCGGTCGAAGAGCGCCTGCAGGCCGGCTTCTTCGTTGTAGACCGGAATGACGACCGAGAGGACCGGTGCGGGCATGCGGTTGAGGGGGGCGCGGAAAGGACGGTGGCTGAAAGTGGCGCTAGCGTCTGCAGGCCTCGAGAATATCACGCACGGCAGCGCACACCCGCTCGACGTCCGAGTCGAGCATGCCGGGAAACAGCGGAAGCGTGACGATGGCGCGGCCGACGTGCTCGGCGTGCGGGAAATCGCCCGGGCGATAATCCATCGCCCGATAGAGCTTGAAAAGGTGCATGGCCGGATAGTGCACGCCCGAGCCGATCCCTCTCTCGTGCAATCGCTGCATGAACTCGCCCCGCCCGATGGTCATACGCTCGAGGGGCAGCAGGATCTGGAACATGTGCCAATTCGTGTTGGCGAAGTCCTGCGGTGGGAATCCGCATTCGAGCGACCTGTCGAAATGCTCGAAGTAGCGTGCGGCGAGCGCGCGACGCCGCGCATTGAACGCATCGAGTTGCGCGAGCTGGCCGAGCCCGATGGCAGCGGCGACATCCGTCATATTGTGCTTGGCGCCCGCGCGCTCGACCTCCTGCTCGCCGTCTGGCAAGCGCTGGACGCCTTGCAGGCGCAGGCGCTCGACGAGGGTCGCCTCGGATTCATCGTTGACGACCAGGCAGCCCCCCTCGGTGGTCGTCATGTTCTTGTTGGGGTGAAAGCTGATGGCGACGAGGTCGCCGAAGCTGCCGATGCGCCGGCCATTCCAGCTGGCGCCCATGCTCTGCGCCGCGTCCTCGATCACGCGGATCGCGTGGCGCGTGGCGATTGCATACAGCGCGTCGCGATCCACCGGCAACCCCGCCAGATCGACGGGGAGAATGGCGCGTGTGCGTGGCGTGATGGCGCGCTCCGCGCGGGCGAGGTCTATATTGCGCGTCGCCGGATCGATGTCGACGAACACCGGCCGGGCGCCGGCGCGCACGACGACGTTCGCGGTGGCCACCCACGAGAGCGGCGTCGTGATGACTTCATCGCCCGCCCTGATGCCTGCCACCTCGAGCGCCAGCTCGAGCGCACCAGTACCCGAGGCGAGCGCGCGCACCGGGCGGCCGCCGAAGTACTCGGACAGCGCCGCCTCGAATGCCCTGGCTTTCGGTCCGGTCGTGATCCAGCCCGAGCGCAGGACCTCCGCCACCGCTTCGATCGTCGGTTCGTCGATCACCGGCCGGGTGAACGGCAGGTAGGGCACGTCGCTTGCCCGTGGCGCGACGCCGCGGTCAGCTGCGCGCGACGACATACACACCGACGATGATGATTCCGATGCCCGCCATGCGCATTGGCGTCACCGCCTCACCGAACAGGTACCAGGCCGCCAGCGCATTCAGGACGTAGCCGATCGACAGCATCGGGTAGGCGATGCTCACCTCGACGCGCGACAGCGCCATGATCCAGATCACGACGCTCACGACGTAGCATGCGATGCCGCCGAGGATATGGGGCTCGAATGCCAGCTTGAGGCCGACCGGCAGCGCGGTGGCGGCGCTGAACTCGAAGTGCCCGACAGCGTTCGTCCCCGCCTTGAGCAGCAGCTGCGCGGCTGCGTTCAGGATCACGCCGGTGAGGACCAGGGAGAAGCTGAGGGTCGTCACGGCTTTTTCACGATGACCCGGCGCGGATCGCGGGCGATGACGGTCATGGGCAGCCCGCGTTGCTTCCACTCGTCGAAGTCGCGGGCGGGGAGGAGCGCAAAGGCGCGCTCCGCCTGTGTCCAGGCGCGCTCGAATCCGGCGCGATCGGCGATGAACCGCTGCGGCTCCCAGCCGATCGGGATGGCCAGCTCGTCCTTGTAGACCACCATGGTCACGACGCGGCGAAGATAGAAGAGTAGCGAATGGTCGAACGTCTCGACTGAGAAGAAAGGCGCGTCGCTCGTGAGATAGGGCCGTGCCTGCGCGACGCTATGATACGCGGAATAGACGGGCGACAGCGTGCCATGCCCGGTCAGGGCGATCTGTCCGGTCCCGAGTCCCGCCGCGGCGAGCGCAAGCGCCGCAGGAACCACCTTGTCGCGCCATGCGAGAACCGCCGCGGCTGCGGAGCCGACGGCAAGCGCAATTGCCGCAGCCACGATCCATGGAACGTAGTCGGCGAGGAGTTCGGCCGGAAGCTCCGGCTTCGCGGCGCGCATGACGAGCGCGGGGGCGACGATCGCCGCTGCAATGCTGGCGAC
>JBAVOG010000086.1:0-5617 GCA_049691875.1 Burkholderiales bacterium
CTGCTGCGCTCGCTCGGACTGCTCGCGGGCGTGGTCGCGCAGGCGGTCGGCGGCCGCATGCCGGCCGACCAGGAGACGATCCGGTATACGGGGTTCTATGGCAACGACGCGCAGGGCAAGCCGTTCCTTTCGCGCGAAGTCTTGGGTGGCGGCAGCGGCGGGCGCGAATACGCCGACGGGTCCGACGTCATCCACATCGTTCCCGATTCCCGCAACCAGCCGGCCGAGTTCACCGAGAACCGCTTTCCGGTCATCGTCGAGAAGCTCGCGCTCGCCACCGACTCCGGCGGTGCCGGCAAGCGGCGCGGCGGGCTCGGGTACGAGAAGCACTATCGCGTGCTGGTCGATTGCCACACCATCGTGACGGCGGACCGCGTCCGGCTCGGCTGCTACGGCCTGAGCGGAGGAAAGGCCGGCCAGCCATTCTGCGTGACCGTGGATCTGTTCGGAAAAGCGAAGGATCTCGGCGGCCTGGTCGACGGTGAGCCGCTCGCCGCAGGGAAGGTGATGCGGGTCGTGACCACGGGCGGCGGGGGCTGGGGCGACCCGCTCGAGCGGGAGCCGGAGCTGGTGGCGCTCGATGTCCTGCAGGGAAAGGTGTCGCCGCAAGCGGCGCGCGCGGACTACGGCGTCGTGCTTACGCCGCGTGCGGAAGAGTGGGAGATCGACATTGCTGCGACGGACGCACTGCGCGCCGAGATGCGTGCCGCGCGCAAGGCGCCGCTGCCGATGATCGATCGCGGCCCCGGATACGAGAAGATGGTGCGGGGCGAGTTCGGGCCCCGGATGTAGCGACCAGGCACCGGAACGGCATCGGCGACGTCGCGTCGCTGCCAAGGAAGAGGATCGCGTGGCTATCGAAGTCGCCAAGTTCGAGTTGAAGAGCGTGCAGGACGCATCGGGGCTGGAGGAATGCGTCCGCGCGGGGCGATTCACGGCGGATCAGGTGCGCGCCGTCATCGGCAAGACCGAGGGCAACGGCGGCGTCAACGACTTCACGCGCATTCTCTCGGACCAGGCATTCCGCGCCGTGCTGGTTAGGCTCGGCACGCGCTCCGAACGCGACGTGAAAACGGTTCCGATGGTTTGGTCGGGCGGCTGCGACGGCGTGCTGACACCGCACGCGACCGTGTTCGCGGAGAATGAAACGACCGGACCCACGAACAAGGACCGGCTGGCGATGGGCACGGCGATCAGCCCGACGCTGCTGCCGGAGGACATCGGCCGGCCGGCGATGGTCGAGAAGGTGGCCGAGGGCGTGCGGCTCGCGATGCGCGCCGCGGGTATCGAAGACCCGAAGGACGTGCACTACGTACAGACCAAGACGCCGCTGCTCACGATCGATTCCGTTCAGGATGCGAACCGACGCGGCAAGAGCGTCGCGTGTGAGGTACACGATTCCATGGGTGTGTCGAACGGCACGACCGGGCTCGGAATCGCGGTCGCGCTCGGCGAGATCAAGATGCCGAAGGCCGACCAGATCTGCAAGGACCTCGATCTCTATTCGTCGGTCGCCTCCTGCTCCTCGGGCGTGGAGCTCGACGCCGCGCAGATTGTGCTCATCGGCAACCGGGCGGGCGCAGGCGGGCGCTATCGTATCGGTCACAGCGTGATGCGGGACGCGCTCGACCTCGACGGAATCTACGCGGCGATTCGCAATGCCGGCCTCGAACTGCCGGAGCGGCCACGTGCCGAGGATCTCGCCGGGCGTCTCGTCAACTGCTTCATCAAGTGCGAAGCCGATCACCGCGGCAAGCTGCGCGGGCGGCGACAGATCATGCTGGACGACTCCGACGTCCATCATCACCGGCACTCGAAGGGCGCGGTCGGGGGTGTCGCCGCCGCGGCGATCGGAGACCCGGCGGTGTTCGTCTCGGTGGACGCGATGCACCAGGGCCCGCACGGGGGCGGCCCGGTCGTCGCAATCGTGGACGTCGGCGAATGAGCAGCCCGCGGCACGGAATTTCTTGTTGGTCAATCTTCAACAGCGGAGGAAGTGACATGAGCAAGATGAACGCAATCTCGATGCGGCTCGCCGCGTCTATGGTGGCAATGTTCGCGTCGGTGGGGCTCTGGCCGGTCGGCGCGCAGGCGCTCGACAGCGTCAAGGTCGGCGTGTTTCCGGTGAGTTCCTCGCTGCCGTATTTCGTGGCGCGGGACCGCGGATTCTTCAAGGAGGCCGGGATCGAGACGGAGATGGTCCGCCTGATCGGTGGTCCGCCGAACGTCGCCGGCCTGATCACCAACCAGATCGATGCCGCGGCGGTGCTCGTCACGATCGAGGGTATGAACGCGAACCTGAAGAAGCCGGGGGTCGCGATGTACATCTCCATCAATGCGCAGAACGCCGAGTATCAGATGGAGCAGTTCGTCGTGCGCAAGGGTGTCAAGGCGAACTCGCTTGCCGACCTGAAGGGCAAGAAGATCATGTCGGCACCCGGGCCGGCGAACGTGACCATGGCGAAGGCGGTCCTCGCCGCAGTCGGGCTCAAGGAGGGCGACTACACCCTCGACCAGCTCGACATGGGCCAGCACATCAATGCGATGACCGCCGGAACCTTCGACGCCGGATACACGCTCGAGCCCAACGCTTCGGTCATGCGCGCGAACGGCGTCGCGACCACGTTGGAGGCCGGCGTGATCGCGAAGTACATCCTCGGCGATCCCAAGGCGCTCGCGTGGATCGCGGGCGGCGTGATTTCCTCGGATTTCATCAAGAACCGCCCGGACGTGACGAAGCGCTTTACCGCGGCTTGGCTCAAGGCGATCGACTTCATCAACGCGAGTCCGCAGGAGGCCCGCACGTCACTTGCGAAGAACACGTTCACGCCCGACTCGGTGGTCGCGACGGTTCCGCTGGTCAAGTTCACCAAGATCTCGGACTTCACCGCGGGAAACAAGGCCGAGTTCCAGAAATTCATCGACTTCTCGACCGCGAGCGGCATCCTGCCGGAGAAGGTCGACGTCACGAAGTATCTCTACACGTTTTAATTGACCGTCCGTCGTGTTTCTTCAGGGGAGAGAGGGCGCACGAACAAGGGGCGAGCCCCTTGTGAATCCCCGCTCCTGCTACTGAGCGTGACTCCGATGGGAGTCAGCAATGGTGCGCTAATCCAATGTCGCGAGCGAGCGGATCACCGGTGCTGACAAGGTCTGCGGACGCGATGGCGGGTGCGACCGGTGTCGCGGACATCCGCGCCGCCGAGCCCGTCCACATCACCATCCGTGGACTGACGAAGCGTTTCCAGGGTGCGCCCGTCTACGACAAGTTCGACCTCGACGTGCCGCGCGGCAAGTTTGTGTCCGTCTTCGGGCCGAACGGGTGCGGGAAGTCGACGCTGATCAATCTCATCGCCGGCCTGATTCCAGTCGACGCGGGGACGATCCTGTTCGGCGGCAAGCCGCTCGCGCAGACCAAGATCGGATACGTCTTCCAGAATTATCGCGAGGCGCTCTTCCCCTGGATGTCGGCCTGGAAGAACATCGAGTATCCCCTCCGGATCGAGAAGGTCCCGAAGGTCGAGCGCATGCGCCGCGTCGAGCGGCTGGTCGAGCACCTGGGCGTGAAGATCGACCTCGCCCGCTACCCATACGAGCTCTCGGGGGGTCAGCAGCAGCTGGTATCGATCATGCGTGCACTTGTGGTCGATCCCGAGGTGCTCTTTCTGGACGAGCCGTTTTCGGCCCTCGACTATGAGATGACGCTGTTCATGCGCGAGCAGCTCCAGCGGGTGTTCCACGAAACCGGGACGACGATGGTGCTGGTATCGCACGACCTGGAGGAGGCGGTATATCTGGCCGACCGCGTCCTCCTGCTTTCGCGCCGCCCGGCCACGATCGCAGATTTTCCCGACGTCATGCTGGCGCGCCCGCGCAGCGATCAGACGCTGTCCGATCCCGCGTACGTTCACCTGAAGGCCCATTGCCTGGAGGTGTTCCAGCGCGAGGTGCGCAAGGAATGAGCGCTCGTCGATGAGGCGTACGACCTTCCTGCCGCTCGTCGGGGTCGTCGCGCTGCTCCTCGTCTGGTATGCCGCGGTATGGGTGCGTCTGGTCGATCCCGTGCTACTGCCGACGCCGGAGGCGACCCTTGCTGCGTTGATGAAGGGGATGGCCGGCGGCAAGCTGGGCTACGATTTCTGGCGCACCGTCGAGCGCACCGGCTATGCGATCGCCATCGCGGCGGTGATCGCGATCCCGATCGGTGTCGCGCTCGGCTCGGACGAGCGGATTTACCGTTCGCTGGAGTTCGTCATCGACTTCTTCCGCTCGACGCCGGCCTCGGCCATGTTTCCGCTCTTTCTGGTGATCTTCGGCGTCGGCGACATGACCAAGATCCTGGTCGCGGCGTTCGGCGCTGCGCTGGTGATCCTCTTCAACGTGGCCTATGGGGTGATGAACGCGCGCAAGACCCGGCTGCTCGCCGCAAAGGTGATGGGAGCCTCGCGAGTCCGGGTGCTGACCGACGTGATGCTGCTCGAGTCGCTGCCGCAGACCTTCGTGGGCCTGCGTAACGGCGTGTCGCTGGCGCTGGTGATCGTCGTCGTGGCCGAGATGTTCATCGGGTCGCGAGACGGGCTCGGCCATCGCGTGTTCGAGGCGCAACAGCTCTTCGAGATGCCCGACATGTATGCGGCGATCTTCGCGGCGGGCGCGCTCGGCTACGGGCTCAACCTGTTGCTTCTTTTGGTCGAGAAGCGGTTTGTCCACTGGTCCGGAAAGTAGGTACAGTTCAGGTACGTTCGGCGGGACAACCCAGGCGACAAGAATGCCCAGTGCAACCCGGATCGTTCGCAGTGCCTACCGCGACTCGATTGCGCTGATGAAGCTTTCCGCCGCGTTGGCAGACCTTCCTGATGTCGAGCAGGCGTCGCTCGTGATGGCGACTCCCGCCAACCTGGACTTGCTGCGCGAGACCGGCCTGCTCGATGGCGCAGTCGACGCACGCCCGAGCGACGTGCTGATTGCCGTGCGGTCGAAGACTGGCAAAGCGCTTGCGGCGGCCCTCGATGCGGCGGAGCGCAAGCTTGCCGAAAGCCCTGCCGCCGCGACCTCTGGCATGCCCGAGAGGATGGCGCCGCGCTCGACGGGCATGGCGGTCGCGGCCGCGCCCCAGGCGAACCTCGCGTTGATCTCGGTACCCGGCGAGTACGCGGCAACCGAAGCGATCAAGGCATTGCGGCTCGGCCTGAACGTGATGCTCTTCAGCGATGGCGTGTCGGTCGAGGACGAGGTCGCGATCAAGTCGCTCGCGCAGGCACGCGATCTTCTCGTCATGGGTCCGGACTGCGGGACTGCCATCCTGAACGGCGTGCCGCTCGCGTTCGCAAACGTCGTGCGGCGCGGCGCCATCGGCTGCGTCGGAGCGTCCGGGACCGGGCTCCAACAGGTCACATCCCTCATCGACCGGTATGGGGAAGGCGTGTCGCACGCACTTGGCACCGGCGGTCGGGATCTCTCCGAAGCGGTGGGCGGGGTCACGATGCTTGCCGGAATGCGCGCGCTCGCCGCCGACCGCGGCACCCGGGTGCTGATGCTCGTCTCCAAGCCGCCTGCCCAATCGGTCGCGCGCCGCGTTCTCGCGGCCGCCCGCAAGATCCGCAAGCCGGTCGTGGTG
>JBAVOG010000087.1:0-4407 GCA_049691875.1 Burkholderiales bacterium
AGATACATCGTACTGGCCGCAGCCGAGGTGAAGGCCGCCACCGGCCGCGAACTCAAGGTCGCCGGCCCTACCGAGGTCGGATTGCTGCCATTACGACTCATCGTGGACAACGTGAGTCTCGCCAACGCAAGCTGGGGGGCGCGACCGCAGATGTTCACGGCGAAGCGCGTCGAAGTGCGCGCGGCGCTGCTTCCGCTCCTGACCGGCGACGTGCGGCTCAAGGTCGCCATCGTCGAGCCCGACCTCTTCCTCGAGACCGACGCAAAGGGCGCAGGAAACTGGGTGGTTGCCCGCGCCGGCGAAAAGAAGCCGACCGAAGCGCCATCGGAATCGACGGAACTGCCCGTGGGTCTGGATGCCGCGCGGATCACGAAGGGTGTCGTCCAATTCCACTCCGGGAGGACCGGGAAGACCCGGCGTCTGACGTTCGACGACGCGTTCATCCGTCCTTCGGGCATTTCGGGACGGGAAATCCTCGTCAAGGCCACGGTCGACGGGGTGCCGGTGTCGCTCGCTGGAACGACGGACGATCTGATCATCGCGACGCTCAGCGCCGGCCGCTCGTTGGGCGTGAAGCTCGAGGCGCGGATCGCCGGCGCGACGCTCGCCGCTTCGGGTCAGGTCGGATTTCCCGCAACCGGCGCGCGTCTGGCACTGAAGGTGCGAGCGGACGTCCCCGGGACGGGGTCGTTGGCGAGACTCGCAGGCGAGCGCATTCCCCTAATGCCACCCATCAAGCTCGAAGGCGAACTCAATAGTGACAAACGAGTCTACTCAATGGAGGGCATCAAACTCTCGGTGGGAAAAACCGCCGCGTCGGGCGCGGTCAAAGCCGACTTCTCCGGAGGCGGCCGAGAATCACCGCCGACATTGCGGCGCCGCTCGTCGACGTGCAGGAGCTTCGCGGGCCGGGCGCGGCCCAGCCGTCCGCGGCGGCAAATACGTCCGGAAGCGTCTTCTCGAAGAATCCTTTGCCGCTCGACGCGCTCAATGCAGTGGATGCGGATCTCCACCTCACGATCGACCGGCTGGTCTTGCCGCCAGCGCTGTTGCTCGAAGCGGCGCGCGGGCGGATCGCACTCAGTCGCGGCAAGCTGAGCACGCAGTCGTTGGAGATGCGGATGGGCGGCGGCGGCGTGAAGCTGACCGGCGCGCTGGACGCCAGCGACGCGAAGCACGCCCAATTCCGCGTGAACGCGTCGGGCAGCAAGATCGAACTCGGAAAGATGATGGCCGCGCTCGGCCAGGGCGACGTCATCACGGGTGGTCCGACCGAGCTCGAGATCGATCTTCGATCGGTTGGCGCGTCTTCGGCGGCGCTGGCGGCGGCGCTGGAGGGTCACGTGAAGCTGGTCACGGGACCCGCACGCACGCGGAACCGGGTGCTCGATAGCGCCGGGTTGAACATCGTCGCCCAGGTGCTGAACGCGGTGAACCCGACGCGCCGGACGGAACAGTACACCCAGGTCGAGTGCGCGGTGATCAACGTGCCGGTGACCAAGGGAGTAGTGATCGTCGACCGCACGGTGGCGATCGAGACCAGCAACGTCGGCATCGCGATGGCCGGGAGAATCAACCTTGGCGCCGAGACGATCGACCTGAGTATCCGGCCACAAGCGAAGAAAGGGATCGGTGTCGGCGGACTGGCAAATCTCGTGAAAGTGCAAGGGACGCTTGCGGACCCCTCCATCGGCGTCGACATTGCGGGCGCAGCAGGCACGGCGGCGCAGATCGGCATTGGCGTGATGACCGGCGGGCTCTCGCTGCTCGCGAAGGGCCTCTTCGATTCGGCGACGATGGAAGCGCCATGCGAGACTGCGCTGCGTGGTGGCAAGGCGCCCGCGAGCGGTGCGCCGAGCGGCCGGAGTGCGGAGCAACCCGCCGGCGGGGGTGTCGGGGGATTCTTCGAGCGGCTCTTCAAGTAGCGCGCGATCCGAGGCTTGGCCGACGCGAAAGCGTATGGCACACTGGGCACGCACTTCGCGCCTGCTGCGGTCCCGCTGCATGCGCCGGCAACGCGACGACCCAGCTACCCGGCAACAGCTCCTACGCTCACGCTCCCAACGAACAATCCAGAAGGCAGGTCATGGCCAGATTCCTCGCTCTGCTTCTTTTCATCTGCGCGCTCCCCGCGCAAGCGCAGGGGCTCACCGGCACGCTCAAGAAAATCCGCGATACCGGCGTCATCGCTCTCGGCTATCGCGACTCGTCGCCGCCCTTCTCGTCGATGGGGACGGATCGCCGCCCGGTGGGTTACTCGATCGATCTATGTACCTACGTGGTCGGCGCGGTCCAGAAGCAACTTGGTCTCCCCACACTGCGGATCGACTGGGTTCCCGTGACGGCGGCCAACCGGGTCGAGCAAGTGGCGTCCGGCAGGGTCGACCTCGAGTGCGGCACCACCACGATCACGCTCGGCCGCATGGAGCGCGTCGACTTCTCCAGCATGATCTTCATCGACGGCGCGACGATGCTGGTGCGCGCCGATTCCGGCATGCTCCGGATCTCCGACGTGGTGGGCAAGCGGGTCGCTGTGGTGTCCGGCACGACCTCGGAAGCGAAGCTGCGCAATGCCGTGCAGCAGGAGCAGGTCAAGGTCGAGCTCGTGCCGTTCGCGAGCGAGCCCGCCGCTCTCAGTGCGCTGCGCGAGAAGAAGGTCGACGCGTACGCGAACGACCGGTTACTCCTGGTCGGCCTGGCCACTGCGGAGGGCACGGAGCGGCTCGCGTTCCTCGAAGAGGATTTCTCGGTCGAGCCCTATGCACTCATGATGCGGCGAAACGACGCCGATTTTCGTCTCGCCGTGAACCGCGCGCTCGCACGCTTCTACCGCTCGACCGAGCTGACGACCCTCTACGACAAGTGGTTCGGCAAGTTCGGCCGGCCGAGCAGCCTTCTGCAGAGCGCCTACCTCTTCGGCGCGTACCAGGAGTGAGCGTGTCCGCTGCTCTTCGCCACGCTTGGGCGCTGCTGGTCGGCCTGACGATACTCGTCGCAGGATGTGCCACGACGCCCACGGAACCTCGCTACGCTACGGTGATCGGCGTCAGCCAGTACGAGCGGAAGAATCCGGACACGCAGGTGGTCGGCGCGGTAGGCGGCGCGCTGATCGGGGGATTCCTCGGCAACCAGATCGGATCGGGCACCGGAAAGCAGGTCGCCACGGTTGCCGGCGCGCTCGCGGGGGGATACATCGGCAGCAAGATCGCGAGCCAGAGCGACCGCGAGACGGTCTACGAGATCACCTTTCGCTACGACGACGGCACGGTCGACAAGCGGACGCTCCGCGCCAACCCGGATCTGCGCATCGGGCAGCGCGTACGCGTCTACGTGGATCAGCTCGAGCCGGCGTAGTATATAGAGAGAGTCGTTGAGAAACACAGGAGTGGAGCACCATGAGTGACGAGAAGAAGAGCCCGAATGTGGGATGGTGGGCGGGGCAGCTCGATGAGATCGACGAGGAGATCGCGCGACTCTGCACCATCTGCAAGGTGAGGATTCTCGATCCGGGCGTGATCGCACGGGTCATCAAGAACGACGCATCGGTGTGCGGCTCGCCGAACAAGATTGCATTCAAGAAGCTGCATGACGCGATGCGCATCCACTATGCCGTGCGCGAGAAATCGAGCGAGTACGTCGGAGAGAAAGAGACGATGCAATCGCTCGAAGCGATCGTCGACCGGCTCCGCAAAAAATACGGCGACAGCCTCGGCAAGCTCGAGTGAACGCGGCGCGCCGGCGCCGCATCACGCCATGATGTTCACGCCGCCATCGACGTATAGCGTCTCGCCGCTGATGCGGCGCGCGTAGGGTGTGGCGAGATAGGCGCAGGCGAACCCGACGTCCATGATGTCCACCAGCTCGCCGATCGGGGCGCGCTGGGCCGCCTCGGTGAGCAGGACATCGAAATCCTTGATCCCGGATGCCGCGCGCGTCTTGAGTGGCCCGGGCGAGATCGCGTGCACGCGGATGCCCTTCGGTCCGAGCTCGTAGGCAAGATATCGGCACGATGCCTCGAGCGCCGCTTTCACTGGGCCCATCACGTTGTAATTCGCCACGACCTTGTTCGCGCCGTAGTAGCTCATGGCGAACATCGTGCCACCGTCCTTCATGAGCGGCACGGCGAGCTTCGCCATGCGAATGAAGGAATGGCACGACACGTCGATCGCCCTTCCGAAACCGTCGGCCGAGCAGGCGAGCAGCCCGCCCTGCAGGTCGTCCTTCGGCGCCCAGGCGATCGAGTGCACGAGGATGTCGAGCTGCCCCCATTGGCGGGTGATCGTGTCGAACACGGCTTCCAGCGCGCCCGCTTTCGACACGTCAAGCGGCACGAAGATCGGCGCCTCCAGCTGCTCCGCCAGCGGCGCGACGTGGGGTCTCGCCTTCTCGTTGAGATAGGTCACGGCG
>JBAVOG010000088.1:0-10187 GCA_049691875.1 Burkholderiales bacterium
ACTCTACCCATTTCTAACCCCTACAATCCGATTGTACCGCCGCACTCGCTGCGTTGATGCCGGTCACCCGGCAGCCCGATCGTTTTCGGCCCCGCGATGCTTCACGATGTCACAGAGGCAGAGCAATAACCAAGCCGACCTTTCTCGAACTTCGAGAAATCAAGCAGTTAGCACGCATACGCTGTCGTGCAAGCCGCTGCTCCATCGCGAATTGCAAATAATTCCGACGACCCGAGTTCTGTTCTGTCGCCCGAATCAACAGAGGCCGATGGAATCGTTCACGCGAGCTGCTTCGACGTGCTGCGTCGCGCAGCGACTGGGCAGATCGTATTAACTCATAAAATCAATGCTTTACTATGATGGGCCGTGGCAGCCCCAAGCGGAATCGTGAGTTTTCACGACATCGGATGAATTTCAGCGGCTAGCGCACAACCACTGAAGAACAACATCTGTACATCCAATTAGCACTCGTCCACTCGTTCGATCTTAGGGATCCTTTGCTTTGGTTCAATCGCGTGCCCTTGGTGTCGACGACTCATCACGTAACTTCGTTCTAGACCTAAAGGCCGATTTCGCACTCGGTAGCCCCAGCCTATGGTGGCTGTAGCGCATGGGAGCAAAGTACTGTGTGACGAATGTGGCATTTCGCACCGTGTCGACGCGTTTAACAATCTTTGACAATCACTGGATGGCAGCTATGGCATCCTACTTTCGTCGACCAGCGGAACACGTGCTGGTTGTCAGTCGGCAACGAAGTATCATCGAGTTGACTTTGCGTTCCGTGAAGAGCGCGCGGGACATCGCAATTGTGACTCACGCTCGCCATAACAACATCAACACGTCTGCCTTTGTCTGCGTATCAATGCGAGCTGGCAACGCTCGCCGGGGAGGTTTGTTTGTTCCCCGCGCGGAACGCCCCAAGATTTGAAGGGGCGTCACGACGCGAATCGTCGTGACGCGTGCCGCATCTTGCTGCGAATACCGCTCGCCGCGCGTGCATCGAAGTAACACAACGTGGGTACACGTAGTGCAAGGCCCATAAGCAACGTCTGGAGGTCACGCCTTGATTACGTTTTTCCGACATCAATTGCCGATCGTCGCGCTGCTTCGGCTCGTGTTTGAGACGTCGTTCTTCTTCCTGGCGATCATCATAGGAGTGATGCTGAGCGGTAGGGACACGTCGCTGCCGTACGGCATTCTGCCGGCGGCCATGCTGTTTGCCGGCGTGATGGTGGCAACGATCAATGTTTTCGGACTTTATCAGCGCGACCGGGGCGCGCGGCGCGTCGGCGTCGCGGCACGACTCACTCTGGCACTGCTCGTGGGCGTGCCATCGGCATACGTGGCCTTCTACTTCGTACCTGAGAGCCGCACCTACCAGGATTCACTGGGGCTTACCGTCTTCATCACGCTGCTCGGAGTGCTCGTCCTTCGCCGAGGCTTCCTGAAGAGCCTGGATTCGAGGCTTTTGACACATCGCGTGATGGTGCTGGGAACCGGTCATGATGCGCAAGCCGTGGGCAATGCGCTCGCCGAAATCGGCAGTGCGTCGGCGTGGTTCGTCGGATTCTATCCATTGCCCTCGGAGGAGGAGGATGTCGTGCCGGCGGACAGGATGCTGTCCGACCGCGAGTCGCTGCAAACCGCTGTTTACCGGTACGGCGTCAATGAGGTGATCGTGGCTTTGCGGGAGCGGCGTGGCGGCGTGCTGCCGCTCGGCGAGCTGCTGGCGTGCCGCCTGGCGGGCGTACGCGTGACCGAGCTTTCGACCTTTTTCGAGCGCACGCGCGGCGAGTTTCCGATCGAGTCACTGAAGGCGAGCCACCTGATTTTCGGCGAGGGATTCCGGCAAGGTCGAGTGCGAACTTTCCTGAAGCATGCCTTTGACGTCTTGGCCTCGCTGATTCTGCTCCTCCTCTTCGCACCGGTCATGCTGATCACCGCAATCGCGATCAAGCTCGAAACACCCGGTCCGATAATCTACCGCCAGCGGCGGGTCGGTCGCGGTGGGCAGATGTTCAACGTCCTCAAGTTCCGTAGCATGTTCGCAAACGCCGAAGACGACGGGCTACCGCGCTGGGCCGTTCTCAACGACGACCGGGTCACGCGAGTGGGGCGGTTCCTCCGGCACATGCGCATCGACGAGCTGCCCCAACTCTTCAACGTGCTGGCAGGCGAGATGAGCCTCGTCGGTCCGCGGCCGGAACGGCCCTTCTTCGTCGAGCAACTCAGCGGCCAGATCCCCTTCTACGGGTTGCGTCACAGCGTGAAGCCCGGGGTGACGGGCTGGGCGCAGGTCCGCTACAGTTATGGCGCCACAGTCGAAGACTCGGTGCGCAAGCTCCAGTTCGATCTCTTCTATGTCAAGAACCACTCGCTCGCGCTCGACCTAGTGATCCTGATCGAGACGATCTGGGTCGTCTTGCTGGGCAAGGGCGCCCGCTGAGCGGGAATTTCGCAGGCGATTGCCGCAGTGACGCTTGCCGCCCGCGGGGCGGCGCGTAGAATCTTCGCAGAATGACAGTTGCGGCGATCACCAACCCCGCCGTCTGGAGCTACGGGCTCGGGCTGATCGGTTTTGTGCTATTCGGCCTGCGGCTTGCGATCGGTGGAAAAACCGGTCGGAAGGGTGGCTGGCGCGCAACGCTGTTGCTCGTCGCGGTCGCCACGAGCGCCCTATGGGAAGGCGCGAGCCTTGGCTATGCGCTCGCGCCAAACGAGTCGTGGTGGATTGCCGTGCGGGTCACGGATGGTGCACACATTGGCGCCTGGATCGCGTTCCTGCTCGCCCTCTTCGCCGAGCCGGGCGCCCGGCAGGATGCGACGGTATTCGCGCAGCGCACGCCGCCGCGCTGGATGGGCGCCGTTGCGGCGTTGCTGATCGCGGCCTCGCTCGTCGCGTACCAGCCGACGCCGCTGGCTCCGGCAAGCACAGCGCTTCCGGGCGCGGGCGCGCGTCTCGAATTCGCCATTTTGCTGGCGCTTCCGGTCCTCGGCCTGCTGGTCATCGAGCAACTCCTGCGCGGAACTTCCAAGGAAGAGCGCTGGAACATGAAGCCACTCTATCTGGGGGTGGGCGGCGCCTTCGCATTCGATCTCTTTCTCTACGCCGACGCGCTGCTTTTCATTCGCCTGGATCCGGAAATTTGGGCTGCGCGGGGCGTCGTGATGGCGTTCACGATTCCGTTCGTGATGGTCGCCGCGGCGCGCAGCCGCGACTGGTCCTTGAACATACACGTC
The DNA here is from genome assembly GCA_049691875.1 of Burkholderiales bacterium. GTDB lineage: Bacteria > Pseudomonadota > Gammaproteobacteria > Burkholderiales > SG8-39 > JAABRB01. Next base: position 3,241 of record JBAVOG010000088.1, read on the forward strand.
TCGCGCCACGTGGTGTTCCACTCGACTGCGCTCGTCATCTCGGGGATTTACCTGATTGCGGTCGCGGCGGCGGGCTACTGGGTTCGCTTTTTCGGCGGCACCTGGGGCACGACGGTCCAAATTGCCTTTCTGTTCGCCGCGGTGCTTCTGCTCGGGGTGGTTCTCGCCTCTGGAAGCTTGCGGGCGCGGCTGCGCGTTTTCATCAGCAAGCACTTCTTCTCCTATCGCTACAACTATCGCGAGGAGTGGCTCAAGGTCACCGGGCTGCTTTCGAACACGGAGAGCGAAACGAGCCTGAACGAGCGCTGTCTTCGGGCACTCGCGGATCTGGTCGAAAGCACCGCGGGCTCGCTGTACCTGAAGCGGGACGGTGAGGGCTACGCGGAGGCGGCGCGCTGGAACACATCCGAGATCACGACCACCGAGCCGGCCGACAGTGACTTCGTGCGGTTTCTTTCGCGTACGGGCTGGGTACTCAATTTGGCGGAGCACCGGGAGGGTCAGGAGCGGTACGAAAACATCAAGATGCCGGATTGGTTCGAGCGAATCGGTCGGGCATGGTTGGTGGTGCCACTCTTCACCGGAGACGAGTTGATCGGCTTCGCAGTTCTTGCCGAGCCACGCACCCCGATCGACATGAACTGGGAGGTCCACGATCTCCTCAAGACCGCTGCCCGTCAGGCGGCGAGTTATGTCGCGCAGGTGCGCGCTGCCGAAGCGCTGCTGGACGCGCAAAAGTTCGCCGCCTTCAACCGGATGTCGGCCTTTGTCGTGCACGACTTGAAGAATCTGGTCGCCCAGCTCTCGCTGCTCCTCAAGAATTCCGAGCGTCACGCCGACGACCCCGAGTTCCGCAAAGACATGCTGAGCACTGTCGAGCACGTGGTCGGCCGGATGCACCAGCTGTTGCTGCAGCTGCGCGCCGGCACGGTACCCGTGGAGGTGCCGCGTACGGTTGCACTCACGGCACTCGTCGAGCGAATCGGGAAGCTGCGCGCCTCGCAGCGACCGGCGCTCGTTGTCGAGGCAGCCATCCCGATGCAGGCGATCGGCCATGAGGACCGACTCGAGCGAGTGATCGGCCACATGGTGCAGAACGCACTTGAAGCCACGCCTCCCGCCGGCCAGGTCGCCCTGCGCGTCTTCGAGGAAGGCGAGTACGCGGTTGTGGAAGTGGCGGATACCGGCACGGGCATGAGCACCGAGTTCGTGCGCGAGCGCCTCTTCAAGCCGTTCCAGTCGACCAAGCCTACCGGCATGGGCATCGGCGCGTACGAGAGTTCGCAATACATTGGGGAACTGGGCGGTCGCATCCTCGTCGATAGTCGGCCGAACGCGGGCACGCGCATCAAGGTTTTCCTGCCGCGCGTCGCCGCGCTCCGGGATGCGCCGCAAGCCGAGGGGACCGCTGCCCCACCAACGGACAAGGGCGAAGAAGATATGGAACGCAGGAGCATTGCATGAGCGAGAAGCACCGTCCCCTGCTGATCGTCGAAGACGATCCGGCGCTGCAGAAGCAGATGCGCTGGGCGTTCGACCAGTACGAGGCAATTCTCGCCAAGGACCGCGAGAACGCGATGACCCAGCTGCGCCGCCACGAGCCGGCGGTCGTGACGATGGACCTCGGTCTTCCACCGCACCCGGACGATCCGGACGAGGGATTCGCGCTCCTGCAGGAAATACTGAGCGCGGCGCCGGACACCAAGGTGATCGTGTTGACCGGCCAGAACGACCGGTCTCACGCGGTGCGCGCGATCGGGCTCGGCGCGTACGACTTCTACGAGAAGCCGTTCGAGCCGGAAATCCTCTTGCTCACGATCGCGCGTGCGTTCCGCCTCTACGATCTCCAGGAGGAAAACCGGCGCCTGCACGCGGCCCAGGAGAACAGCCCGCTGACCGGCATTATCACCGGCGATCCGGAGATGCTGAAGATCTGCCGCACGATCGAGAAGGTAGCGAACACCACAGCGACGGTGATGCTGCTCGGCGAATCGGGTACCGGCAAGGAAATCTTCGCGCGTGCGCTCCACGATCTCTCCGGCCGGCGCGGCAAACGCTTTGTCGCCATCAACTGCGCAGCAATTCCAGAGAATCTGCTCGAGAGTGAGCTGTTCGGCTCCGAGAAGGGGGCATTCACCGGCGCTGTGAAGCAGACGCCCGGAAAGATCGAGCTCGCCCACCAAGGCACGCTCTTCCTGGACGAAGTCGGCGATTTGTCGATGGCGCTGCAGGCCAAATTGCTGCGCTTTCTGCAGGAGCGCGTGATCGAGCGCGTCGGCGGCCGCTCGGAGATACCTGTCGACACACGCATCGTCTGCGCAACCCACCAGGATCTCAAGAAACTCATAGCCGAGAACCGCTTCCGCGAAGACCTTTTCTATCGCATTGCCGAAATTGTCGTGGACATTCCGCCGTTGCGCGACCGCAAGGGCGACGCCAGCCTCCTCGCGCACGCATTCGCACGCAAATTTGCGGAAGAGCAACGCCGCAGCACAGTGACGATCCTCCCGGACGCCCTCACGGCGATTGAGGTCCACCCCTGGCCGGGCAATGTGCGAGAGCTCGAGAACTGCGTCAAGCGCGCGGTCATCATGGCCGACGCCAATACGCTCAAAGCCGTAGACTTCGGGCTGGAACCGGTCACCGGCAACGGCGACGCGTTAAACCTTCGGGATGTGCGCGACCGCGCCGAGAAGGACGCCGTGATTCGCGTGCTGGCGCGCGCAAACGGGAACATGACCCGCGCCGCGGAGCTCCTCGGTGTGAGCCGGCCGACGCTGTACGATCTGATCAATCGCTTCGGGCTGAAATAGACGCGTCAGCTTGCAGCCACAAAACGACGATACCTCGCCCATGAGAATTTCTCAAAAGTCTTTTCTAGTAGCAGTTCTGTTCGTTCTTGCCGCGTTTCTTGCCAGTTGCGGCGGCGATAGTCCAGAAAAGCTAATCGCCTCGGCCAAGAGCTACCTCGCGAAGAACGAGATCAGATCGGCGGCCATCCAGCTGCGCAACGCCCTGCAAATCGCGCCCGAGAACGGCGAGGGACGCTTTCTTTACGGGTCGACGCTGCTCGACGCGGGGGATCCCGTCTCCGCAGAGAAGGAACTTCGACGCGCGCTCGAATACGGCTATGCGCCCGATGCCGTCTACCCGCAACTTGCCCGCGCACTCCTCGAACAGGGTGCGGCTGAAAAGGTGATTGCCGAGCTCGCCGACAAGCGGCTCGCCGACCCCAGCGCACAGGCCGAGTTGCTGGGCCTGGTCGGAGACGCCTATCTTCGCTCGCGAAAGGCCAAAGAGGCGCGAGTCGCCTTCGAGGCAGCGCTGCAGGCCAAGCCTGATTCGCCAAAAGCCCGGCTCGGGCAGGCGTGGATCAAGGTAATGGATCGCGATCCAAAAGAGGCGAACAAGCTCGTCGACGCGGTGCTAGCCGACTCGCCGGATTTTGTGGACGCCCTATTGGTCAAAGGCGACCTTTTGAATGCCCAAAATGACGCCCCTGGTGCCGTGCAGGTCTACGAGCACTTGATCAAGATTAGGCCGGCTCAATTGTCCGCCCACTACGGCAGGGTCGTACTGCTGACACGCCAGCACCAGTTCGACCAGGCGACGGCGGCGCTCGGCGACATGCAGAAGGTCGCACCGCGTCATCCGCGTACGTATTTCGCCCAGGCACTGCTGGCGCTCTCCCAGGGCAAGCCGGCCGATGCGCGCGAGCCGCTCGCACAGATTCTGAAGGGCGCGCCGAATCATTTGCCGACGCTCTTGCTCGCCGGAACAACTGAGTATCAGCTGCGCTCCTACGTGCGCGCGGAAGATTATCTGCGCAGGGCGCTCGCGCAGGCGCCTTCGGTTCCCTACACACGCCGCATGCTCACGGCGACCTACTTGCGAGACGGCCAGCCGCAGCAGGCAATGGAGACGCTCGAGCCGCTGCTGAAGACGATCGGCGATAACCCGCAGCTACTCGGACTCGCCGGCGAGGTCTACCTCGCCAACAACCAGCCGGAGCGCGCCGCCGATTATTTCCAGAAGGCGGTAGCCGCGGACCCGAAGAGCGTCGGCGCCCGCACCCGCCTCGGACAGCTGCATCTCGTCACCGGCGACGTCGACCGGGCGATCCAGGACCTCGAAGCGGCGTCCGCCGCGGACGAACGCCGGATTCAGGCCGATTTGGTGCTCATCGCCAACTATTTGCGCGAGCGCGAGTATGACAAGGCGCTTGCCGCGGCCCTGAACCTCGAGAAGAAGCAACCGGACAATCCGCTCGCCCACAACATGAAGGGCGCGATCTACCTCGCCAAGCGGGACACGGCCAATGCGCGCAAGAGCTTCGAGCGGGCGTTAGCGCTCAAGAGCGACTACCCGCCGGCGCTGTATAACCTGACAAAGCTGGATCTTGCCGAGAAGAATCCCGAGCAGGCAAAGCGGCGATATGAGGCGATTCTAGCCAAGGAGCCGTACAACGAGACTGCATTGCTCGGGATGGCAGACCTTCTCGTTGCAACCAGCGCGACGCGCACTGAGATTGACGCGACCCTGGAGAAAGTCGTTAGCGGCAATCCGAAATCGTCCCGGGCACGGATCGCGCTTATCCGGTTCCATCTGCAGGGGCAGGATGTCAAAAGTGCGCTCACTGCTGCGGAGCGGGCGCAGGCCGCGCTGCCCGACAACTTGCAGATTCTGGAACTGCTTGGGCTCGCGCAGCAGGCCTCAGGCGATACGAACCAGGCGATCGCTACTTTTGGCAAGCTCGCCGCGGCGGCGCCGAATTCGCCCGAGCCGCTGGTGCGGCTCGCCAGTGCGAAGCTCGCCGCTAAAGACGTGCCGGGCGCGGTGGAGAGCTTGCGCCGGGCCCTCGCCATTAATCCGAACCTCGTCCCGGTGCGGCAGCAGCTCGCTGCGCTCAGCCTGCAGCAGGGCAAGCCGGACGATGCGCTCGCCGAAGCAAAGGCGGTCCAGAAGAGCCTTCCGAAGCAGGCGGTGGGCTACATGCTGGAAGGCGATGTCTACCTGGCGCAAAGGAAGTGGGCGCAGGCCGAACGCGCCTATCGCGAGACGCTCAAGCACGAGAAATCGACGGTAGCCGCGACGCGCCTTCACAACACCCTTTTGCAGGAAGGCAAGACGAGTGAGGCGGATGCTTTCGCGAACGGGTGGCTCAAGGAAAATCCGAAGGACGCGGGTTTTCAACTCTACCTGGCCGATCAGAGTCTGCGGACCAAGGACTACAAGACTGCCGCCGAGCACTACAAGGCGGTGATCGCGCAACAGCCCACGAATGCGATTGCGCTCAACAATCTCGCATTCGTGGCCGGTCAGCTAGGCGATCCGAACGCCGTGAAATATGCCGAGCAAGCTCTCGATGCCGCGCCCAAGAGCGCCGCTGTCCAGGACACACTGGGATGGCTGCTGGTCGAGAAGGGCGACGCAAAACGGGGCATCGAGTTGCTGAAGCAGGCGGCCGCGGGAGCACCGAACGCCGCCGAGATTCGGCTGCACCTCGCAAAGGCGTTGCTCAAGACCGGCGACCAAAGCGGGGCGCGGCGCGAACTCGAGGCGATCATCAAAGCTGATCGCCAGTCGCCGACGCGCGCCGAGGCGGAGAAGCTACTGGCGACCCTGTAGAAATTCGAATCACCGAAGGGATTCCATGACTGTCATCGCTGTCATCGGGCTGGGGTACGTCGGCCTGCCGCTTGCCGTCGAGTTCGGCAAGAAGTACCGCACGATCGGATTCGATCTCTCGCGCGAGAAGGTAGAGGCCTACGGCAGCCATTTCGATCCGACCGGCGAGGTGAGCGCCGCGGACTTCGAGGCAGCCAAGCGATTCTCCGCGACCACGGATCCCGCCGCCCTGCGCGAGGCCGACATCATCGTCGTCGCGGTTCCCACGCCGGTGGACGACGCACACCGACCCGACTTCCACCCGCTGGTCGGCGCCAGTGAGTCCGCCGGGCGGAACATGAAGCGCGGCGCAACGGTCGTCTACGAATCGACGGTCTACCCGGGCGCGACCGAGGAGATCTGCATCCCGGTGCTCGAGCGCGCATCGGGAATGAAGTGGAAACAGGATTTCCACGTCGGCTATTCGCCGGAGCGCATCAATCCTGGCGACAGGGAGCACACCCTCACACGGATCCTGAAAGTGGTCTCCGGCGACACGCCCGAGACGTGCGATCGCGTGGCGGAAATCTATGGGAGCGTAGTGACCGCGGGCGTCCACAAGGCATCGAGCATCCGGGTCGCCGAGGCCGCCAAAGTGATCGAGAACACCCAGCGCGACCTCAACATTGCGTTGATGAACGAGCTCGCCATCCTCTTCGACCGGCTCGGCATCGACACGCTCGAAGTGCTCGAGGCGGCCGGAACAAAATGGAACTTCCTACCTTTTCGGCCGGGGTTGGTAGGCGGTCATTGCATCGGTATCGACCCCTACTACCTTACTCACAAGGCCGAGATGGTCGGGCATCACCCGCAAGTGATCCTGGCCGGAAGGCGCATCAACGACGGGATGGGAAAATTCATCGCCGAGCGCACGGTGAAGGACTTGGTCCGCGCCGGATTCTCGGTGAAGAACCAGGACGTCATCGTGCTCGGGCTCACCTTCAAGGAAAACTGCCCGGATCTGCGCAACTCGCGCGTGATCGACGTAATTCGTGAGCTCGAATCTTACGGCGCGAAGGTCCACGTGCACGACCCGGTGGCCAGTCCGGCAGAAGCGGATCACGAGTATGGCGTCAAGCTCACGAACTGGGACGACCTGCCTCGGTCGGGAGCTATCGTCGCGGCCGTGGCGCACGGCGAGTACCGACAGCGCACGGTCGACGACTATGTTGCGAAACTTCATCCGGGTGGCGTGTTCGTCGACGTCAAGGGTCAGGCCGATGCTGTCGCGCTGCGAAGTCACGGTGTCGAGGTGTGGCGGTTGTAGGGCTGGCAAAGCG
>JBAVOG010000089.1:0-1874 GCA_049691875.1 Burkholderiales bacterium
GGACAAGCTCGCGCGCAACGTTCCGCTCGGCTACCTCAAACGCATGCAGGCCGCGCGCGCCCTGGCGCTCGATCCGCGGCTGCTCATGCTCGATGAGCCGCTGGCCGGGTTGAACCAGTCGGAAGCAGGGCGATTCGCGGACCTGATCGTCGACCTCAACGCGGGCGGGATCACCATCGTTCTGGTGGAGCACAACCTCGGTGAAGTCACCCGCATCGCACGGCGGCTCCTCGTCCTGCACAACGGCTCGCTGCTCGCGGAAGGCGAACCGCGCGCGGTCATGGCACGCGCGGAGGTGCGCGATGCTTACCTCGGGGCCGAGGCGCATGCTTGAACTCAAAGGATTCGGCTGCGGCTACGGGCTGGTGCAGGCGGTGGAGGAGCTCGATCTCACCGTGCGCGCCGGAGCGATCACCGCGCTGCTCGGCCCGAATGGCGCCGGCAAGACCTCGACGATCATGGCGATCGCGGGACACGTGGACGTGCAGGCGGGCACGGTGGAATTCCTCGGCGAGGACGTCACGCACCTCGCACCGGCCGAACGCACGCGGCGCGGCATCGCGCTGGCGCCCGAGGGGCGGCGGATTTTTCCGGATCTCACCGTCGCCGAGAACCTGCTCGTCGGGGGCTACACGCAAACGAAGGTCGCGGCGCGGCACGTCCAGGAATCCGTGCTTGCGCTCTTCCCGCGCCTGGCTGAGCGCCTTCACCAGCGCGCCGGCCTCATGTCGGGCGGCGAGCAGCAGATGCTCGCCATCGGCCGCGCGCTCATGGCGCGCCCCAAGCTTCTGCTGGTGGACGAGCTCTCGCTCGGGCTGATGCCGGCGATGGTCGATCAGTGCTTCAAGGCGGTGCTCGAGCTGAAGCGCGAGGGCATCGGCGTGCTGCTCGTCGAGCAGAACACGAAGCGTGCGCTGGCGGCGGCCGATCATGTGGTCGTGCTCGTCTCGGGCCGCAAGGCCTACGAAGCGGACGGCGAGCAGGCGCGCCGCGATCCGGCGATGGTCGATTCGTTCCTCGGACTCAAGGAGATGGCATGACGGCGGGACCGCGCAAGGTGAAGGCACAACGTGGCGCGACGCTACGTTGCAAGGGATGGCGACAGGAGGCGATCCTGCGCCTGCTGGAGAACAACCTCGAGAACGCCGAGAACCCGGAAGCGCTCGTCGTCTACATGTCGGTCGCCAAGGCGGCGCGTGACTGGGAATCCTTCGATCGGATCGTGCGCGCGCTAGAGAACCTGGAGGAGGGTCACACGCTCGTCATGCAGTCCGGCAAGCCCATCGGCGTGTTCCGGACACGCGCGGACGGTCCGCTCGTCGTGATGGCGAACGGCAACCTCGTGCCGGCGTGGTCCAGCGACGACCAGGTGGACGAGTTCGTCGCGAAGGGGCTCACCATCGTGCCGGGTTTCACTGCCGCGGCATGGCAGTACATCGGCAGCCAGGGGATCGTGCAAGGCACCTATGAGACCTTCCTCGCGTGCGCGCACAAGCATTTCGGCGGAACGCTGCGCGGACGCTGGGTGGTGACGGGCGGATGCGGGGGCATGGGTGGTGCACAGCCGCTCGCGGGTTACATGGCGGGCGCCGCGACGCTGGTGGTCGAGGCGGACGCGGCCAAGATCCGGCGGCGCATCGACACCGGCTATTGCCAGCACATCGTGACCAATCTCGACGACGCGCTGATGCTGGTGGACGCGGCGCGGACGAAGGGCGAGGCGGTCTCGGTCGGGCTCGTTGGCAATTGCGCCGACGTCCTGCCCGAGCTCCTGCGCCGCAACCTCGTCCCGGACATCGTGACCGACCAGACATCGACCGAGCTGATCGGCGGCTACGTGCCCGCTTCGTTGCCGCTCGAAGAGACGAAGCGCC
>JBAVOG010000090.1:0-1539 GCA_049691875.1 Burkholderiales bacterium
GCTTGCTCACGTTCGAGCCGCACCCGCGGGAGCTCTTCGCGCCCGCAGCGGCCCCTGCGAGGCTCACGAGCCTGCGTGAGAAGCTCGAGCTGCTCGGCGCGTACGGCGTTGGGCACGTGCACGTGCAGCGGTTCTCGCGCGCATTTGCGTCGCTTTCTCCGCAAGAATTCCTGGACCGGATCCTGGTCCGCGCACTGGGGGTGCGCTGGTTGCTGGTCGGTGACGATTTCCGCTTCGGCGCGCAGCGCGCCGGCGACCTTGCGCTGCTCGCGCGTGCCGCGGACGAGCACGGATTCGAGGTCGAGACCATGCCGAGTGTCCTGCTCGAAGGGACGCGGATCTCCAGCTCCGCGGTGCGCGCGGCACTCGCGCGCGGGGATCTCGTGCATGCGCGCAAGCTGCTCGGTCGTGCGTACAGCATCAGCGGCCGCGTCGTGCACGGCGACAAGCTCGGTCGCGCGCTGGGTTTTGCGACCGCCAACGTGCAGCTGAAGCACAATCGGCCGCCGCTTGCCGGAATCTTCGCCGTGCGCGTGCGCGGCGTGGCGGAACGCCAGTGCCAGGGCGTCGCGAGCCTGGGCGTGCGCCCGACGGTGAAGGCAGATGGTCGGCCGACCCTTGAAGTCCACCTCTTCGAATATTCTGGAGATCTCTACCGGCGCCATCTGCGCGTCGAGTTCATTGAAAAGATTCGCGACGAGGAAACGTATCCCGATCTGGCCGCGCTCAAGGCACAGATCGCGCGGGATTGCGATGCCGCCCGCGCCGTGCTCGCCGCGGCGGAATAGCAACAGCAAGACTGAAACGAGACAGAAGCGAACCAATGGCCGACTACAAGAAGACACTCAATCTGCCCGACACGCCCTTCCCGATGCGCGGCGACCTGGCCAAGCGCGAGCCGCAGTGGATCGCGCGCTGGCTGGAGACGCGCCGCTACGAGCGTATTCGCGCTGCCTCGGCCGGCCGGCCGCGCTTCGTTCTGCACGATGGCCCGCCGTACGCAAACGGCGACATCCACATCGGGCATGCGGTCAACAAGATCCTCAAGGACATGATCGTCAAGGTGAAGCAGCTCGACGGCTTCGACGCTCCCTATGTCCCGGGCTGGGACTGCCACGGGCTGCCGATCGAGCATCAGATCGAAAAGCTGCATGGCAGGGACCTCGAGGGCAACCGGGCGCGCGCGCTCTCGCGCGCCTATGCGGGCGAGCAGATCGAGAGCCAGAAGCGCGACTTCATCCGGCTCGGCGTGCTCGGGGATTGGGACGAGCCGTACCAGACGATGCGCTTCCGCACCGAAGCCGAGGAAATGCGCGCGCTCGGCAGGGTATTGGCCACCGGGCTCCTGTACCGAGGCGAGAAGCCGGTCAACTGGTGCATCGACTGCGGCTCGGCGCTGGCCGAGGCCGAGGTCGAGTACGAAGACCGGACCTCCGATGCGATCGACGTCGCGTTCGAGGTGCTCGACCGCGAGCGGCTCGCCCGGGCCTTCGGCCTGGCGGCCCTTCCCGACGCGAAGGCCTTTGCGGTCATCTGGAC
>JBAVOG010000091.1:0-3263 GCA_049691875.1 Burkholderiales bacterium
GCCCTGTACCGCGGGACACAGCGCGCGTTTGCGCGCTTCCTGAAGCAGCGAGGACGGCTCGTCTTGACTGAGTCGAACAATCGATTCGCGACGCTTCGTGCGGATTACCGTCGGCAGCTCGCCGAGCTGCGCGGATTCGCGTCAGCAACGATCCAGCAGCATGACTCCACGCTAAGCGACTTCCTTTCGCGCGGCGTCCCGAGCGACAAGGGGCTCGGCGAGCTAACCCGCGCCGACATCGATCGCTACGTGCAGCTCAAGAGCGAGGGGGTCAGTCGGCAGACGCTGCAGCACGTCGTTGCGCACCTGCGTGCGTTCCTCCGCTATTGCCGGGATCGCGGTGAGTGTGCCGCTGCACTGGAGTGCATCGACACGCCGCGGACCTACCGGGGCGAGCTCCCGCCGCGCGCCCTGGACTGGAAGGTGGTTCTGCGGCTACTCGCCTCGGTCGACCGGAGAACTCGTGCGGGTTGGCGCGACTACGCGATCCTGCATCTGATGGCGTACTACGGTCTGCGCCCATCGGAGATCGCCGCCCTCAAGCTCGCCGCGATCGACTGGACCGTCAAGACGCTCTCGGTCGAGCAGCGCAAGACCCGATCCACTCTGGTCTTGCCGTTGGCGGATCGGACGGTGAACCTGCTGCGACGCTACCTGCGACACGGCCGCCCCGCAATCGACCGTCCGGAACTGTTTGTTCGCGTGCGTAGGCCAGCCGGCGGTTTGAGGCATTACGCGGTCGTCAGCATCTTCGAGAAGCGGGCACGGCTGAGCGGCCTGCCCCTGCAGGGCTGTTCTTCCTATGGGCTGCGGCATGCCTTCGCCATGCGACTCCTGCACCGTGGCGTCGGGGTGAAGGCGATCGGCGACCTGCTTGGTCACCACAGCCTGGAGAGCACCTGCGTCTACCTCCGGATCGATACCGACATGCTGCGCGCCGTGGCGCTGCCGGTGCCGAGCCTCGAGCGTGGCTCCAGGAGGCAGACATGACCGACGCCATCTCCGCCACCGCCCTCGATCAACCGATCGCTGCCTATCTTGCCCATCAGCGCGCCCTCGGGCGCGGCTACGACAACGAAGAGCGTGTACTGAGCTCGGTGCGCCGCGTCGTCGCACTGGCATCGGCCGAGGACTTGGACCTGGTGCTGTTCGATCGCTGGTGCGACACGCTTCGCACTCTGGCCGCCAACACGCGCCGCGCTCGCCAGCTCATCGTGCGCAAGTTCTGCCTGTATCGGAGTCGAGGCGAACCGCGCTGCTTCGTGCCCAACCCGCTGTACTTCGCCCGGCTCCAACCCTACCGTAACCCGATCATCGTCGAGCCCCGCCAAGTGGCCCGCATGCTTGGCGCGGCCGATGCGCTCGCCCCAACGCCAGGCTCCCCGCTGCTGCCTGCGGTGACGCGGATCGCCACCGTGCTTCTCTACACGGCAGGTCTTCGGCGCGGCGAACTGCTGCGTCTCACCCTGGGCGATGTGGAGCCGTGCTCGGGGGTGCTTCGCATCCGCGAATCGAAGTTCCATAAATCACGGCTGGTGCCGCTGTCGCCCGATGCCCGTTCTGAGCTGCGACGCTATCTGCGCAAGCGTCTGGGCGCAGGGCTTGATCCGCGGCCGGGCGCACCGTTGCTGTGCAACACCACGCGGGGTCTGCACGGCTACACCGGCACTGGAATCAGCCGCGGCATTCACGAACTGTTCGAGGCAGCAGGGGTACGCGACGGCGACGGCCGCCTGCCGCGCATTCACGATATTCGCCACAGCTTCGCGGTCCAGGCCCTGATTCGTTGGTATCGCGAGGGCGCCGACGTGCAATCGCAGCTCCCCAAGCTCGCGATGTACATGGGACACGTCTCGATCGTCTCCACCGCCTACTACCTGCGGTTCGTGCCGGAGGTGGCGAGCCTTGCCAGTGAGCGCTTCGAGAGAGGGTTCGGCGACCTCCTTCGGGAGGTGCGCCCATGAAGCCGCGTCAGCCCACCGAGCTTGGCCGCTGCCTCATGCGCTTCTTCCAGGAGTACCTCCCCGCGCTACGCGGCGTGAGCCTGCACACGATCCGCAGTTACCGCGATGCCCTGGTGTTGCTGCTGCGTTTTACCGCGCGCGAGACCAAGCGTCCGATCGAAGCGCTGGACATCGCCGATGTGAATGCCGATCGCGTCGGCCGATTCCTGAAGTCCCTCGAGACGGAGCGCCGCAACGGCATCGCCACGCGCAACGCCCGGCTTGCCGCGATCCACACGTTTGCCCGGTTCTTGGTGGCCGAACGCCCTGAGCATCTGGAATCGCTCCAGCGCGTTCTCGGTATCCCTTTCAAGCGTGGGGCACGCGAGGCGCCCATCGAGTATCTGGAGCGGACCGAGATCGAAGCGGTGCTTGCCAGCATCGATCGCGCGAGCTGGTCGGGACAGCGCGACTACGCCCTGTTTGCGCTCATGTTCAACACCGGCGCCCGGGTCCAGGAGATCCTGAACCTTCGGGTTCGCGATCTGCGGCTCGATCCACCAACCCAGGTCCGGCTCCAGGGCAAGGGCAACAAGGTGCGCCTGTGCCCGATCTGGCCGCGCACCGCGCAGCTATTGCGCGATCTCCTCCAGAGCGGCCATGCGAGCGATCAGGATCCGGCCGATCGGCCCGTCTTCGCCAATCGCCACGGCGCCGCAATGACCCGATTCGGGGTGCGCTATCTGCTGCGCAAGCACGTGGCGGCAGGCAGCAAGCGGGCTTCGACGTTGGCCGACAAGCGAATCCATCCACACTCGCTTCGGCATACGACCGCCATCCTCCTCCTCAAGGCCGGCGTCGACTTCGCCACGATCAGCCAGTGGCTGGGCCACGCGAGCCTGAACACGACGATGCGATACGCGCGCGCCGATGTCGACCTCAAGCGGCAGGCCCTGGCGCAGGTCTTCCCTGAAGTTCTCGCTCCACCGAAGGGTGGCGCCTACCTGTTCACCGGGGCCGACCTCACCGGTTGGCTGCGCCGTCTGTGATTGTAGTTATGTGGAGTACGCTCGCCCGGTCTTCCAGAGGGAACCGCCCCCCCGGGGCCTCTACTCCACATAACCGCGCACGACACATAAGTCGACGATGAGCAGGCTATAGCGGCTCAGGAACCGCACCCGATCGGCCAGCCGGCCCTCACGCTCGGCGCGGCGCATGCTGTCCACCAGCTCGGCCAGCGTGGCCATGTACACGCTCTTGCCCGCGCGCACCGCTTCCACGCCGAGGGCGATCGCCAGATGGCTCTTGCCGGTACCTGGC
>JBAVOG010000092.1:0-9724 GCA_049691875.1 Burkholderiales bacterium
TTTTCAACATACTGCTAACTGCGCGGAACCCTCCTAGAATGTCGCCCATGCGCGCCCTGATTGCCCTGTTTACCGGTGGGGTTTCCCTCCTGCTCGTCGGGTGCGCCGTCCTGCTCGAGCCGCTCGAAAAGAGCCTGCTCTATCGGCCCTGGTCGCCCGGTTCCGAGTACCTCACGTCGATTGCTTCGCGCGAGAACGGTATCGAGGAGGTACACCTCGCCACATCCGATGGCGTCAAGCTGCACGGCTGGCTGAAGCATCCGCCAGGGGCAAGGCGCGGCGAGCGGTTCCCGATCGTGATCGTCTTCGGCGGCGTGCGCCGCGAGACGTCGTGGATGATCAACCAAGGCGAGAAGCCGCGCGAATGGGGCTGGCTGTTCGTCAACTATCGCGGCTACGGCCTCTCGGAGGGCGAGCCGTCCGAACAGGTCGTTCTCGAAGACGCGAAGCTGGTCTACGACTACGCGGCGGCGCGCCCGGATGTCGATCCGGCTTCCATCGTGCTCCTGGGACGCAGCCTCGGCTCGTATGTCGCCGTGAAGGTCGCGGCGGAGCGCAAGACGCGTGGTGCGATTCTCGCCACACCCTTCGACAGCTTCGCAGCGCTCGGCGCCGAGCGCTACCCGTACCTGCCGGTCGGGTTGCTGCTCAACGGGCATTACGATTCGGCGGCGATTGCGCCGACGATCACGGTGCCGGCGCTCTTCGTGCTCGCGGAGAACGACAACGTCACCCCGGTCGCGAACGGTACGGCGCTCGCGCGCGCATGGGGCGGGCCGCATCAGACCGTGATGCTCGCCGGTGCCCGCCACTATGGCATCGAGCGGCGCGACGAGTTCTGGCGGGCGGTCGGCGAGTTCCTGCGCGAGCTGAAGGCCGTGCCGCCCATTCGTCCCGGCACGGCGTTCAAGGTCGGCGCGCAGCCCTAGGTGCGCTGTTTCCGCCCGGGAATAATCGGCAGGAGAAGGTAGGCTTCCCGCTCGGGGCCGGTGTGCAGCGTCGTCTCGCCGCCGAAGATGTCTGCGGGCCGATCGTACTTATCGTCGTGCAGCCACGGGCCCGAGCCGCGCGAGCGAAACGCGGGATTCGCATCCCCGCCCGGACGCTCGAAATCTTTTCCGCCGATGTTCACTGCGATGCGGTAACCCGCCGGCAGGACGATGTTCGTCGGCCAGACCTCAATGTCGATCCCGTAGATCTGGCCGGGGCGCAGCGGCCACTTGTCGTCGTGCGCGTGGTAGGGCCGGTAAGGCAGCGACTTTGCGACATCGAGCTTGCGGTGCGAGGCGCGCAGCCAGCCCTGCGCGAGCGGCGTCTTCGGATCCACCGTGCCCTGGAAGGTGACCTCGCGGCCGTCCGGAGCGTACGCCATGACGGTGACGAACAGGTCGGCATCGATGGTCGACGACGAGACGAAGAGCTTGAGCGCCATCGGCCCGGTCAGCTCGGTCTCCTGATCGAGCGGCGGCGACATCCAGCGAATGCCGTCGCCCATTGCGGCGAAGCTCGCGTGTCCTTCGGCGGCCGGCGCACGCCAGTCGAGTGCGCCGCTCTGCGCGTCGAGAAACAGCTTCGTCCACAGCGTCCCTTCCGGCGGCCACGCGTTCTCTTTTCGCAGCTCGAACTCGTTCTTGAACGGCCGGCGGAGATTGAGCCACACGCGCGGCTCCTTGTCCCAACCGTTGTCGACGCCCTTGAGGAAGTGATCGAAGAATTTCTTCTGGAGGTCCATGCCGTACTTGAGGTAGAACCACTCCTCGTGGCGGCCGGGATGGCCATCGAGCCATTTCTGTTTCGCGGCGGCCTGCGTGAACGCCTCGAAGTTGCCACGCGGATGCAGTCCGAAGCCCGCCCAGCTCGCGGCGCTGACGAATGGCGTGATCACCTTGGACCAGTCGGGAGAGCGATCACGGTACCAGGCATCGTCCATTTCTCGCGCGCGGGCGTTCGCGAGCGTGTCGCAGTGGTTCGCGACGAGCGCCGCTTCGGAAAGTTCCGCCGGGCCGGCGGAAGACTCGTTCAACCAGTGATCACGCGGCGCCTTCGGGTTCCCGTGCTGCACTGCGAGCACCTGCCGGGGGAACCACGCCTCCATGAACTTGTTGGAGAGGATGCCACCGTGCCGATACCACTCCCGGTACATGTCGGCCGCGCCTTCCCACGCCACCATGGCCGTGAGGTGCGGGGGCTGCAGCGTGGCGACGTGCCATTGGTTGATCGCGTAGTAGGAAATGCCGTTCAGCCCCACCTTGCCGTTCGACCATGGGCGCGTGCCGGCCCACTCGATCGCGTCGTAGTAGTCGCGCGTCTCGCGCGGCGAAAAGATGTCGAGGTAGCCCGGCGAGCGGCCGGCGCCGCGCGAATCGACGCGCACGACCGCGTAGCCCCACGGAACCCAGATCTCCGGATCGACCGTCTCCCACGTGAGGAAGCTCCGCGTCGAGCCGGGTAGCAGGTCAGGGTGCTCCGCAGCGAGCCAGTCCCACATCAGCTTGTAGTGCTCCTGCCACTTGACGCCCTTTCCGTAGGGCCCATGCGTCATGACGACCGGGACCGGCGCCGTCGCATCGGGCCGGTAGACGTCGGCGCGCAGCACCAGGCCATCGTCCATCGTGATGGGCAGATCCCTTTCGACCAGCATGGCAATTCCTCCGGTTGGTGTATCTCGCGGGGGCTCGGCGGGTACGCGTGGCTTCCATTCTGCGACCCGGCTCGTCGAGTGTCGAGTCGTCCCGGCTTTCGAATGACGCGGGAGCGGTGCATCGGGCATTTCCCCATTCGGTCGCGAGGTTGCCGCACGGGAGCACTGTGCGTGAGAATGGTGGTTTCAGTCCCGGGCGCGCGTTCGGCGTGGCGGACCGATGCCAAGAGTCGTCTTCACTCCTCAGCTCCAGCGGCACATCCCGTCTCCTACGTGCGACGTGAGTGGGGAAACGGTGCGCGCGGCGCTCGATGCCGTGTTCGTCGAGCACGGTGCGCTGCGCGGCTACGTGCTGGACGACCAGGGCCATCTCCGCAAGCACGTGGCGATCTTCGTCGACGGCGCGCGCGTGCACGACCGGGTGCGGTTGTCCGATGCCGTGCGGCCGCAAAGCGAGATCTACGTGCTGCAGGCGCTGACCGGAGGATAAAGGAGTACACCCATGAGCGATCGCGTGCGCGTTGCCACCCGCAAGGGACTCTTCACCGTCACCCGGCGCGGTGGCCGCTGGGAAATCGGCACACCCGAGTTCCTCGGCGACCCGGTGACCAACGTGCTGGACGACTCCCGCGACAGCGCGCTGTACGCCACGCTCAATCTCGGTCACTTCGGCGTGAAGCTCAAGCGCTCGCGCGACGACGGCAAGTCGTGGGAGGAGGTCGCGGCGCCGACCTATCCGCCGCAGCCGGAGGGTGCGCAGGGCGCGCCGTGGAAGCTCGTGCTGATCTGGGCCCTCGAGACCGGCGGAAAGAACGAGCCCGGCGCGCTCTGGGCGGGAACGATTCCCGGGGGATTGTTCCGCTCGCGGGACCACGGCCAGTCATGGCAGCTCGTCCGGTCGCTGTGGGACCATCCCGACCGCCTCAAATGGAACGGCGGCGGGTACGACCACCCGGGCATCCACTCGATCCTCGTCGATCCGCGCGACGCGGCACGCGTGACGCTCGGCGTCTCGACGGGCGGCGTGTGGATCAGCGAAGACGCGGGCGAGACGTGGCGCGTCTCGTCCAAAGGCATGCGCGCCACCTACATGCCCCCGGAGCTCCAAGGCGATCAGATTGCGCAGGACATCCATCGCATGGTCGCGTGTCCGGTGCGGCCGGAGACGCTGTGGGTGCAACATCACTGCGGAATTTTCCGCTCGGTGGACTCTGCCGCAACGTGGACCAAGATCACCGACGTCCCGCCTTCGTCGTTCGGCTTCGCGGTGGCCGTCCACCCGCACGACCCCGATGTCGCATGGTTCGTCCCGGCGATCAAGGACGAGCGGCGCGTGCCGGTCGATGCGCGCTTCGTGGTCACGCGAACGCGCGACGGCGGCAAGCACTTCGACCTGTTGAGCGCAGGGCTGCCTGCCCAGCCTTCCTACGATCTCGTCTACCGCCACGGCCTCGCGGTCGATTCGACCGGCAATCGGCTGGCGATGGGTTCGACGACGGGCGGGCTATGGATTTCCGAGGACTCCGGCGACTCCTGGCAGTGCGTCTCGCTCAACCTGCCGCCGATCAGCGCGGTGCGGTTCGCAGAGTGACGCGGCGGGTGCGTAGAAGCGGTTGCATGCTTTTTGTTTCCCCTCCTTTTCAAGGAGGGGTGCCCGCGTAGCGGGCGGGGTGGTTGGGGCTTCGCTCAGTGCCGCGAACCATTCCTCCGATATAGGCTCTGGAACACCACCCCGGCTGCTGCGCAGCCACCCCTCCTCGGAGAGGAGGGGATGCACCACCCCGGCTGCTGCGCAGCCACCCCTCCACGGAGAGGAGGGGAAAAACCTACAACACCCCTCGCCGAGCGCTCAAGCGCCGAGGTTCAGCACGATCCCCGAAAGGTGCGCCGCGCGATCGGAGGCGAGAAATGCCACCGTGTCGCCGACCTGCTCGGGCTCGATGATCTTCCCGAAGCTGCCATCCTTCACGACGTCGTCGATGCGGGACTCGTCGCCGTACTTCTGCTTCGCCACGCTGCGCATCAACGCGACGATGCGATCGGTGCGCGTCGCGGGCGGGTGCACGGCGACGACCCGCACACCGAACTGGGTCGACTTCTGACCGAGGCCTTTGGTGAACGCGGCGAGTCCCGCATTCGCCGTCGCGCCGCACACATACTCGAATGACGGTTTCTCGCCCGCCATGCCGATCACGTTCACGATCACGCCGCTGCCGCGGTTTTTCATGTGCCCGAGCATCGCGCGAGTCATGTTCACGTAGCCGAAGACCTTGAGATCCCACGCGTGGCGCCACGCGCCCTCGTCGATGTCGAGCAGCGAACCGCCGGGAATATCGCCCGCGTTGTTCACCAGGATGTCGGCCTCGCTGCACGCGGCGGCGACCTTCTGCACGGCCGCGCTGTCGCGGAGATCGGCCGGATGAATCCCGACTTCGACCTTGTGCCTGTCACGCACCTGCTTGCGCGCGGCCTCGAGCCTTCCGGCGTCGCGCGAAACGAGATGCAGATTGCAGCCTTCGGCTGCGAAGCTCATGGCACAGGCAAGCCCGATGCCCTTCGATCCGCCGGTGACGAGAACGGTCTTGCCCTTCAATCCGAGATCCATTTCTTGCTCCTCCAGAAATTTGCGTCAGCGTCAGTCCAAACGGAAGGCGGTTTTACGAACAAGGGGGGGACTCCCCCTTGTAAATCCCCGAACGAACAAGGGGCGAGCCCCTTGTAGATCCCCTCGTATGCGTAGTCAGGCAGTCATTACGAAGGTTTGTGGGTCTCTGTGAATCCTAGGATGCCGCCCGCAACCGAACGCGGATCGCGCCGTTCCCAGCGCCCGGCGTCGACGGCCGCGAGAAAATCCGCGACCGCTGCGTTGAATGCGTCCGGCTCCTCGACGTTGATCGCGTGCCCCGAGCGCGGCAGCACGACCAGGCCGGCGCGCGCGATGTTGCGCTTGAGGAGGATCGCGGCCTCGAGGCACGGATCGTCCTCGTCGCCGGTCATCACCAGTGTCGGCACGTCGAGCCGGCGCATCTGCTCGACCAGCTGGTAGAGCAGTGGTCGACACATCTGGACGCCACGCAGCGTGCGCACCACGCCTTCGAGCGGCCGGTTCGCGAACGCCTCGGACGCCGCCAGCCATCCTCGCGGATCCTTGTTCTGGAAGCGGATCCGGGTCGGTCCCTCGGCGTACTTCATGGCGGCCTCGGCACCCGCGGTCTCGAAGCGCCGAGCGGCCGCGTCGCACTCCGCCCGAAAGCTCTCCTCCTCGCCCGGCTGCGCGCCATAACCGCAGCCCGCAACGACGAGCGACCGTGCGCGGTCGGGATACGCCAGGCCCACGTGCAGGGTGGCGAAGCCGCCCATCGACAGCCCGACCACGTGCGCCTGGTCCACTCTCAGGTGATCGAGCACTGCTATCACGTCGTCGCGGGCGCGCTCCTGCGAAAAGCTCGCCGCGTCGGGAACGTCCGAGGGCACATACCCCCGGGCGTTGTAGGCGACGCAGCGGTAGCGCCGCGAAAAGAACCGCATCTGCGGCTCCCAGCTCTGGTAGTCGCCGGCGAGCTCGTGCACGAAGACGACGGTGGTGCCGCTGCCGGCCTCCTCGTAATAGAGCCGGACGCCGTCGCTCGCGGTCGCGTGGGGCATGGCTTCCTCCGTGTGGCGAGGTGCGAAGCCTACCGCGAAGCGCGCCGGTACGGAATTTGACCTGCCACGCGGTTGCTGCGGCGCCCGCACCCGGACTAGACTGCAACGATCCAGGAGTGCACACGGGTCAGCATGCAAAGGTGGGAAATGAAGAGGCTCGCGATGGTGGCCGGGACGGTGTCGATATTGCTCGCTGCAGCGCATCAACCGGCCGTCGCACAATCCACGTTCGATGCCGTCAAAGCGAAGGGGTACGTGCAATGCGGCGTCAATGTCGGCCTCGCCGGCTTCTCGCAGCCCGACTCGAAGGGCCAGTGGAAAGGGATCGACGTCGACCTGTGCCGGGCGGTTGCCGCAGCCGTGTTCGGCGACGCGACGAAGGTGCGGTACACGCCGCTCACTGCGCAACAGCGGTTCACCGCGCTCCAATCGGGTGAAGTCGACATCCTGTCGCGCAACACGACCTGGACCGCGACGCGCGATTCGAGCCTCGGGCTCAATTTCACGGGGGTGATCTACTACGACGGCCAGGGCTTCATGGTGCCCAGGAAGCTCAACGTGAAAAGCGCGAAGCAGCTGAACGGCGCGACCGTGTGCGTGCAACCGGGCACCACGACCGAGCTCAATCTCGCGGACTACTTTCGCGCCAACAAGATGTCCTTCAAGCCGGTTGTCATCGAGAAGCTCGAAGAGGTGCTCAATGCCTACTTCGCCGGACGTTGCGACGTGTATACGACCGATATCTCGGGCCTGGTGGCGGTGCGGGCGTCGCGCGCGCCGAACCCTGCCGACCACGTGATCCTTTCCGAAGTCATCTCCAAGGAGCCGCTCGGGCCGGCGGTTCGGCACGGCGACGACAAGTGGTTCGACGTCGTCAAGTGGACGCTCTTCGCGATGATCGAGGCGGAGGAGCTTGGCCTTTCCTCGAAGAACATCGCGCAGAGCCTGTCCAGCGCCAATCCTTCGATCCAGCGCTTCGTGGGCGCAAGCGGCGACGTAGGCAAGATGCTCGGCCTGGACAATCGGTGGGCATTCAACGTCGTCCAGCAGGTCGGCAACTACGGCGAGGTCTTCGACGCGAACCTCAAGCCGCTCGGGTTCGACCGCGGGATCAACAATCTCTGGACTAACGGCGGTCTGATGTACGCGCCGCCGATCCGGTAGCAGGACGCTCCGGAGTGCGCGCCGCGGCGGCCCCGGGTACGGAATGAGGCGTTCGGTCGGCGGTCCGAGGCTGCGCGCGATCGCGTACCAGGCGGTGGCGATCGTCACCGCTTTGCTGGTCGGCTGGTTTCTCGTCCGGAACACGATCGCAAATCTCGAGGCGCGGCACATCGCGAGCGGTTTCGGATTTCTCGCCCGCGAAGCGGGATTCGAGATCGGCGAGACCTCGCTCATCCCGTATAGCGCGGCCGATACGTACTTCCGCGCCCTCACCGTCGGTCTGGCCAACACGTTCCGCGTCGCGCTGATCGGCATCGTCGCCGCGACCGTGCTGGGCACGCTGATCGGCCTGGCCCGTCTCGCACCCAACTGGCTCGTGGCGAAGCTCGCCGCCGGGTACGTCGAGTTCGTGCGCAACGTACCGCTCCTGGTGCAGCTCTTCCTCTGGTACGTCGTCATCACGGAGAATCTGCCCGGTCCGCGCGCAGCACTCGAGCCGCTACCGGGCGTCTTTCTCGCGAACCGTGGCATCTATTTCCCGGTGCCCGCATGGGACGCCACGCAGCTCTGGATGAGCGTTCCACGGCTCGCGGGCTTCAATTTCGTCGGCGGCGGAGTGATCACGCCGGAGTTTGCGGCGCTGACGTTCGGACTCATCCTCTACACTGCGGCGTTCATCGCCGAGATCGTGCGCGCCGGCGTGCTCGCCATCCCGCGCGGCCAGTTCGATGCCGCGTATGCGCTCGGCCTGCGCCGCGGGCAAGCCATGCGGCGGGTGGTGCTACCGCAGGCCTTGCGCGTGATCGTGCCCCCGTTGACGAGTCAGTATCTCAATCTGGCCAAGAACAGCTCGCTCGCGGTGGCCATCGGCTACCCGGATCTCGTGTCGATAGCGAACACCGTGATGAACCAGACCGGGCAGGCGATCGAGGGCATCGCGATCATCATGGCGGTCTACCTCACGATCTCGCTGACCATCTCGGTGTTCATGAACTGGTACAACGCGCGCATCGCGCTGCGGGGTCGCTAGGGGATGAAGACCGTTTCCCCCCTGTCGTGGCTGCAGGCGAACCTCTTCTCGAGCTGGGCGAACTCTCTTCTGACCATCGCGGCGATATGGCTGTTGTGGCGGATGGTGCCGCCGTTCATCGACTGGGCGTTCCTGGACGCAGTCTGGGTGGCGCCGGACGCGCAGGCCTGCCGCGCGGCGGCCGGATCGGGGGCGTGCTGGGCATTCATCGCCGAGAAGCACCGCTTCATCCTGTTCGGCACCTATCCGTACGAGGAGCACTGGCGGCCGGCGGCAGCGTGCGTGATCCTCGTCGCGCTCTGGGTCGTGAGCGCGCTGCGCCGGTTCTGGAGCTGGCGGCTCGCGCCGCTCTGGGTGGCGGGCCTCGGCGCGGTCGGCGTGCTGATGTGGGGCGGCGTGCTCGGCCTGTCCTACGTGGAGAACGAGCGCTGGGGCGGTCTGATCCTGACGCTGTTGCTGACGACCTTCGGGCTCGCACTCGCGTTCCCGCTGTCGATCCTGCTCGCGCTCGGCAGGCGCTCCGGCATGCCGGTGATCCAGGGGTTGTGCGTCGGGTTCATCGAGCTCGTCCGGGGCGTCCCGCTCATCTCGCTCCTCTTCGTGGCCTCGGTGATGCTGCCGCTCTTCCTTCCGGAGGGGATCACGATCGACAAGCTGCTGCGCGCGCAGATCGCGATGATCCTCTTCGCCTCCGCCTACCTCGCCGAGGTGGTGCGCGGCGGCTTGCAGGCGATCCCGCGCGGCCAGTACGAAGCAGCCGACGCACTCGGGCTGACTTACTGGGGGAAGACCCTGCTCGTCGTGCTGCCGCAGGCGCTCCGGATCGCGATTCCGCCCACGGTCAACACGTTCATCGGTTTCTTCAAGGACACCTCGCTCGTGCTGATCATCGGACTGTTCGATCTGCTCTCGACGATCAAGGTGTCGCTTACCGAGCCCGCATGGAGCGGCTTCGGCGTAGAAGCGTATCTCTTCGCAGCGGTCGTGTATTTCGCGTTCTGCTTCGCGATGTCGCGCTACAGCCAGAATCTCGAGCACGCGCTCGCGCAGTCCGAAACGGGGCGGTGGCGGTGAGCAAGTGGCCGATGCTGAAAGAACCCTCTCACCGCCCGCCCGCGCGCCTTTGTGCATGGATCAGCAGTTCCGTGCGAGCGTGTCAAGTATCGCAAGCGGATCCTGTCCGCGCGCCTCCGCGATCGCCTTGATTGCGGCCGCCTCGCCCACCTGCACCACCGCGCTCACCG
>JBAVOG010000093.1:0-1804 GCA_049691875.1 Burkholderiales bacterium
GCCTCCGGCGTTCTCGCAGAGCGGCTCGAGATTGGCCAGGCACATGCGACAGTAACCGCAGTTCAGGTAGTAGTACGCGGTGACGGCATCGCCCACAGCGAGGGAGCGGACGCCGGCACCGACCGACACGATCTCGCCGGTGATCTCGTGCCCGATGATGCGCGGGAAGGTGGCCGGTGTCCGCCCGGCCTTGATGTGCTGGATCGTGAGACCCGATCCGCAGGTGATGACGCGGGCAACCGCCTCGCCCGCGCCCGCGACGGGATCGGGAACCTCCTTCAGCTCGAAGGGCGTCCCGGGCTTGTTCAGTACCATTGCTTTCATTTCTGCGACCTCACGAAATTCGTTCGCGTCAATCTTGAAACATGAAGTTCGCGGCCTTGAGAAAGAGCGTCCGGTTGACGCCGTCGGAATGCAGGAAAGCCGCCGCGTCGCGAACGAGTTTCTCCACGCCGAACTCCTTCATGTAGCCGTGACCGCCGTGGATCTCCAAGCACCATGTGGCGATCTTCCATGCGGACTGCGAAGCCATTGCCTTGGGCAGCGCGCCGAGCGTCTTGTCCCAGCCGTGCTCGGGGTTGGCCCCCAGCCAGCACGCGCGGTGGACGTATGCGCGCGAAGCGTCGATCAGCATCCGCATCTCCGCGACCTGGGCGCGGATGCCGTCGTGCTCGATCAGCGGCTTGCCGCCCTGGATGCGCGTCTTCCCCCAGTCGACCGCCTTGTCGTACAGCGATTCGGCCACGCCCAGGATCGTCGCGGCGGCGTAAGCGTTCGAGTACGGCATGAACTGGGCGAGCACCTTGAATCCGCCATCGACCTCCCCCACGACGTTCTCGTCCGGAACGAAGCAATCCTGGAACACCAGCTCGGCATTGTTGGCGAGGCGCTCGCCCATCTTGTCATGCACGCGGCCGATGGTGAACCCCGGCCGGTCCCGCTCCATGAGGAAGCACGTGCTGCCTTCCGCGAGCGGCTTGCCCTTTCCGGTCTGCACGAACAGCAGGTAGTGGCTCGCCCGGTTGCCGTTCGAGATGAAATGCTTCATGCCGTTCACCACCCAGCCGCCCTGCGTGCGCTGGGCGCTGGTGCGAAACGGCACCGGATGCGGCAAGAAGTAGTTGGAGGCGTTGTCCGGCTCGGTGATGCCGATCGCCAGCATGCCGCGCGGATTCTCGACGAATGCCGACAGCGTGCGTGCCTGCTGCGCCTCGCTCAGCGCCTTCTCCATCATCTGCGCGATCTTGAGCGTCTGCGCGAAGATGACCGAGACGCCGATGTCGCCCCGGCCGAGCTCCTCGATCACCATCGCGGTGGTGACAGGATCGGTACCGAGCCCGCCCCACTTCTCCGACAGCGTCATGGTGCGGATTCCGAGCTCGTTCGCTTTCTCGACGATCTCCCACGAGAAGCCAGCCTCCGGACCCGGGTTCGCGTCAAGCGCCGCCGCCCGAGGCCGTACCTCCTCCTTGACGAAGCGGCGGACCGTATCGAGGATCGCGCGCTGGTCCTCGGTAACGGTGTACATGTCCTTCATGACGTTTCCCCCCTCGATGCGTTGCCCAGCCGGGATGATGCCATCTGCGCGCCAGGCTCGAACAGGATCCGCCTAACGCAATTCCCGGACAGCGACGCAATGCGTTGGTGGCCCTTGCCAGGATGCTTTGCAGTCCCTACCCTTGCGCGTCCAGGAGTCCCCCCATGCCGCGGCCACTATCGCATATTCGCGTCCTCGATCTCACCCGAATTCTCGCGGGGCCCTGGGCGACGCAGAATCTCGCCGATCTCGGCGCCGAGGTCATCA
>JBAVOG010000094.1:0-1986 GCA_049691875.1 Burkholderiales bacterium
GCTCCAGACTCTCGTCGCGGATCACCTGCCAAAAGACCAACGGCCAGCGCAGACAGCGCTAGCCCTGTGATCTCGAAGCGCCCATTCTGGTCTACTTGTTCTTTGAGCGCAGCCCGCGCAGGATCGATAGCGCGGCAGGAACGAGGAGGTGCTCGGCCGCTGCGTCGAAGGGGCGCTGAACGAAGCCCGCGACGGTGTCCGTGGTCTGTCGAATCTGATGGCCCACCGAATCCAGGGCATTCTTGATGTCGCGCGAATCAGTCTGAATGGCTTCAATTGCCATTTTGCGAACCTCGAATGCCAGCTCGATCTCTGGTCCAGGCTGGATGCTCCTGCCCAGGAGCCCGATGGCCAGGGCAATGATCAGGTCGGCGACTGCGATGATCGCTGCCGCCCACACTGCTCCCCAATACTGCTGTAACCCATAGAAAGCCGCCACATTGGCCATGCCAAGGCCGAAAACTGCAACGAGCGCGGCATGCGCGAATAGCCCGAACCGGCGCGCCATGACATTGAGCCAAATCCTCCCGATCAGGGAGTCCGCTTTTCCCAGGACCTGAAGATCTCGGACGATATTGTCGATCATGGATACCCCTCGCGCGTCGTGTTGCCGCTTACCGCTACCGCCGTCCGAGCAAGCTGCCGATCAGTATCCCCAGGAGCATGGCGGCGGCGATGCTCATGGCAGCATGCGCGGCGATATTCCTCTCGGCGTTTTCCGCGAAGTCGGTGATTTCCTTGACGAGGTCGCGAAGTTCGCCGCGTAGTGCCCTTTCGTCAGCGGAATCCTCTGGGCCGCCAGCCGGCGCCGCTGCCTCGCTGCTCGGGGCCGTCGCACTACCAGGGGCTTTCTGAACGGTGCGCTCACGCCGGGCAGTCGAGAGCTCATCCTGCAGCGACTTCAGTTCACGCGACAAGACGCGATCTACAGTCACGTTGGCCTCTCGTTCGGCATACGTCTCAGGCGGTCCTCCAGGTGCCGTCCGGCTGCCTGCACGCCGTGCCGTGGACGACCTCCTCGCGACCGTCGATCTCCGTGACGGTCTTGAAGTCGCGGCAGGGCCCAGAGGGGCTTTGGTGAGTCTGCGTGGGGGTGACGGAGTAGGTCTGCCCGGTGTCCGGGTTGCGCCACGTAGTGGTCTGACCCGCGCGCGACGTTTCCAGCGCTTGCGCCGTCTTCAGCTGATCGTCGCGGTCCATCTTGCGGCCGATCTGACTTCCGAGGAACCCCCCCAATACCGCGCCCCCGATCGTCGCGACGGTCTTTCCCGTCCCGCCTCCGATCTGGTGGCCGAGCACGCCGCCAAGGACCGCTCCGGTAACCATGCCGACGTCCTCCTTCGATGGTGAGTACGACTCGCACGCGCCCACGAAAGGGAGTGCCAGAAAAGCCGCAATGAGGTACTTGCTCGTCATGATTCGCTCCTTCGGCTCGTCGTACGGTCGCGCCTTCTCGTTGAGCCACGCCACGGCGAGCTCGGCGCCGCAGTCGCGGAACGCGCGGGCGCGGCGAGCGAGTCGATAACCGAGCTCGGATGCTTTATTTGGGCAGCCTCGTATGTGTAGAAGCCGCGGCCGGCCTTGCGGCCGAGGTGCCCCGCGGCGACCATCTCCTTCAGCAGCGGCGCTGGCCGGTACTTTCGACTCCTGAATTCGCGGTGAAATACCTCCATCACCGCGAGTAGCACGTCGAGGCCGATCAGATCGCAGAGTGCGAGCGGGCCGATCGGGTGGTTGCAACCGAGTTTCATCGCCTCGTCGATGTCCTGCGCGGCCGCGACCCCCTCGGAATAGGCGAGCACCGCCTCGTTCAGCATCGGGCACAGCAGACGGTTGACGACGAACCCCGGAGAGTCCTTCACCACCACCGGTGTCTTGCCGAGGCGTTGCGTCAGCGCAACCGCGGCCTGGACGGTCGAGTCGTCGGTCTGCGGTGCGCGCACCACCTCGACCAGCGTCATCAGCGCCACCGGGTTGAAGAAGTGC
>JBAVOG010000095.1:0-5112 GCA_049691875.1 Burkholderiales bacterium
GGACCACGCCGCGGAAGTAGTTCGGCGGCCCGTAGTGAATGTCGATCACGCCGTTCTTCAGCGCGTTCCACTGCTCGAGCGACGGCACCGCTTCCGGCCCGACGACGCTGATGTTGACCTTGCCCGCGCACTGCTTGTTGGTCTCCTCGACGAACCGCACGAACTGCTTCGCGACGATCGAGCGCACCGGCAGGAACGATGCCGCCTTCAGCGTGGCCTCGGCGGCCCCTGCGCTGGGCGCAAAGGCGGCGCCGGCGATTGCGGCGGCGCACAGCGTTCGACGAACGGTGTCTCCAAGGACTTGCCTCATGATCTCCTCCTCCTTATCGGGTCGACGTGAGGCAGTCTAGCGACTGGCACAGGTGCCGGCAAGCGCCGCCGGATTTCCCTGCCGCCGCCCGCTCAGTCCAGCGTGCGGCGATAGAAGCGCAGGCCGATCACGATCACTGCAAGCATGAATGCGAGAATCGGCCAGATCTGCGGCCAGAGCACGTCGATCCCGTTGCCCTTGAGCAGGATGCCGCGCACGAGCAGGAGGAAGTGCGTGAGCGGCAGCACGTTGCCGATCCACTGCGCCCACTCTGGCATCCCGCGGAACGGAAACATGAAGCCCGAAAGGAGAATCGAAGGCAGGAAGAAGAAGAACGTCATCTGCATCGCCTGCAGCTGGTTCCGCGCGATCGACGAGAACATGATGCCCAGCGTCAGGTTCGCCGCGATGAAGATGAGCACCACGCCGAGGAGGAGCAGCAGGCTTCCCTCCATCGGTACGCCGAAAACGAACCGTGCGGCGGCGAGGATCAGGGCCACCTGGATCAGGCCGATCAGGATGTAGGGCACGATCTTCCCGGTCATCACCTCGATCGGCAGCGCCGGAGTCGAGAGCAGATTCTCGAACGTCCCGCGCTCGCGCTCGCGGGTGATGGCAAGTCCCGTCATCAGGATCATCGTCATGGTGAGGATCGTCCCCAGCAGGCCGGGCACGATGTTGTAGGCCACGACGCCTTCCGGGTTGTAGCGCCGCTGGACACGCACATCGACGGGCGGTGGCGCCGGAATCGACTTGCCCAGCACTCCCGTGAGATCGCGCGTCAGTGCGGTCGACGCTATGCGCATGACGGCCGACACGGCGTTCGACACTGCGGTCGGATCCGAGGCGTCCGCCTCGACGAGCAGTTCCGGGCGCTCGCCGCGCGCCAGCTTGCGCGAGAAATCCGCGGGAATGGTCACGACGAACTGCGCCTCGCCCTCGGCGATCATCCGCTCAGCCTCGGCCTCGCTCGGCGCGAGGCTCTTCACCTTGAAGTAGCCGGTGTTCTCGAGCGCGGCCACGAAGCTGCGCGAGAA
Organism: Burkholderiales bacterium; assembly: GCA_049691875.1. GTDB lineage: Bacteria > Pseudomonadota > Gammaproteobacteria > Burkholderiales > SG8-39 > JAABRB01. The sequence continues at coordinate 1,348 of JBAVOG010000095.1, forward strand.
TACGCTCGCATCCGCGGCATACACGACGGTCGGCAGGTTCTTCGGATCCGTGTTGATCGCAAAGCCGAACAGGAGGAGCTGCAGGACCGGAATGCCGATGATCATCCCGAATGTCAGCCGGTCGCGCCTGACCTGGATGAACTCCTTGACCAGTATGCCGGTCCACCGGCGGAACGAGAAGACCGACATGCTCATTGCACGGCCTCGTCGGGTGCCCGGGCCATGAGGCTGATGAAGACGTCCTCGAGCCCTGCGTCGATCCGCTCCACGTGGTGTCCGGGTCCGAGCGCCACACTCCTGACGGATTGCTCGAGCGCGACCCCATCCCGACCGGTCACGTGCAGCGTGGCGCCGAATGGCGTGATGTGCTCCACGCCCGGCTTGCCGCGCAGGCGGTCGACGATCATCACAAGATCCGGGCCGCTCACCGACCACGCCGCGAGGTGCTGCTCGGCGATCACCTCGGCAGCAGTGCCCGTGGTGAGCAACGTACCCGCCGAAATGTAGGCGAGCCGGTGACAGCGTTCCGCCTCATCCATGTAGTGCGTCGAGACGAGCACCGAGATGCCCTGCGCCGCCAGGCGGTAGATCTCCTCCCAGAAATCGCGCCGCGCCTTGGGGTCGACACCGGCGGTGGGCTCATCGAGCAATAACAGCTTCGGTCGATGCAGCAGGCACGCGGCGAGCGCCAGCCGCTGCTTCCACCCTCCGGAAAGCTCGCCCGCGAGCTGCTCGCGCCGATCGCCCAATCCGAGGTCCTCGATGGCGCTTGCGACGACTCGCGCCCGATCGCGCATGCCGTACATTCGGGCGACGAAGTCCAGATTCTCGCGAATGGTGAGATCCTCCCAGAGCGAAAAGCGCTGTGTCATGTAGCCGACCTCGCGCTTGATCGCCGCCGTTTCCCGGATGATGTCGTAGCCCAGGCAGGTTCCCCTGCCGCTGTCCGGGGTCAGCAAGCCGCAGAGCATGCGGATGGAAGTCGTCTTGCCGCTGCCGTTGGGGCCGAGAAAGCCGTAGATCTCGCCGCGATTCACCGACAGGGTGAGATCGCGCACGACGTGCTTGGCGCCGAAGTGCTTGTTCAGGCCGCTGACGTCGATGGCGAGACCGTTCATCGCCCGACCAGCTTCACGTCGACCGGCTGGCCGGGATGGATCTTGCGCGCATCCTCGACGCCGGGCCGCGCCTCGACCATGAACACCAGCTTGGCCCGCGATTCGCGGCTGTAGATCACCGGCGGCGTGTACTCCGCCTGCGGCGAAACGAACGAGATCTGCGCGCCGATGGGGGCGGCACAGCCGTCGCAGGAGATCTCCACGCGATCGCCGGCGCGCAAATTTCCGACGACCGTCTCCGGCACGAAAAAGCGCACCTTGATGTTGACCGGCGGCAGGAGACTCACGACCGGCCCCCCGGCGGGCACCCATTCGCCCTCGCGATAGAACGTGTCCTGCACCAGCGCGGCGGCAGGCGCAACGGCGGTCTTCTGATCGAGCCTGACCCTGGCCTGCGCGAGATCTGCCTGGGCCGCTTCGAGATTCGCACGCGCCGCGTCGATCTCCGGCTGGCGGCCGATGCTCATCAGACCCGTGCGCAACTGCGCCTCCACCTGCGCGAGCTGCGCGGCGTCGCGCTCGTAGTTGGTTCTGGCCACGTCGAGCGCCTCCTCCGACACATACCCGCGCGCGCGGAGGCGCTCCTGCTGTTCGAGCTGGGTCTTGGCGAGCTTCAGCGCGGCGGTGGCACTTTCGATCTGCGCACGCATGGCGTCTAGCTCCGGCTTGCGCTTCGCGCCGGCGAGGTTCACGACGGCCGCTTCCGCACTCTTGATCTTCGCCTCCGCAGCATCGACCGCAGCCTGTTCCGCGGCGTGCTCGAGGACGAAAAGCGTCGCACCGGCCGCGACCTGCGCCCCACGCGCGACCGCGAGCTTCTCGAGCTGCCCCGCGTACGGCGAGGCGACGTAGACGTAATCCCCCTCGCCGTAACCCTGGAACGTGTCGGCGGGCCCGTTCGAGCAGGCGGCCAGCGCCCACGTCAGCAGGAACGGAACGAATCTAGCTCTTGCGCGCATCGCGCACTCCGATCTTGGCAGGTGGCGCATTGATCAACCGTCCGAGCGCGCCGTGAATCACTTTCGCCACGTCGCGGCGTGAATCATCGTTGTCGCGCGCGAGATTCAGGACGGCCAGGCCGACCGCGGTGGCATGCAGTGCGGCGATCGCGTCGTCGTCGGCTTGCGCGCCCATCGCGCGGAGCTCCCGGCCGAGCACGGCGCGCACGTCTTTCACGAACCGCCGCAGCGACACCTTGATCTTGCGGTCCTCGTCGGATGCCACCACGAGGCCGAGCATCACGCGGATGTTGCGCTTGTCCGTGAGCGCCGCGACGAGCACCCCGGCGCCGCGTTCCGCGCCTCCGATCGCGCCTTGCGCGACGGCCTCGTGCAGCCGGTTCATGACCTGCTCGATGGCATGTTGCGCGACCGCGATCAGGAGGTCCGCGCGCGTCGGAAAGTAGTAGGTCAGGTGGCTCTGGCTGACGCCCGCGCCCCGGCTGACCTTTGGCTGGGTCAGCTCGGTAACGCCGGACTCGCTCAGCAGGGCAAGGGCCGAATCGAGAATCTTGGTGCGGACGTCCATGAAGCGGTCCAGGAGGCAGCCGTGTTTGGTAATCATACCAAAGGTCGGGCGGGATTGGTAGTCTTACCAAGATCGGCCGGCGGCCGCAGACGTCAGGTGGCAAGTCCCTGGATTCTCGCGAACCCTGCCCCCGAGCGACGTAATCGGGAGGCGGGAATGACGACCACCGGCGAAGCTACCGCGCGCCGCTAGGCCGCCAGCGCCCAGCGTGCGGCATCCGGCGATGGAGGAAGCTTGTGGAAGCGGCCGTCCTTCATGACGGCGAGGATATTTTCCTGATGTTGCAGCACCACGACGTCCTCGAATGGCCGGCCGCGGACGAGGAGCAGATCGGCGAGAAAGCCTTCGCGAACCAAGCCGAGCCGCTCGCCGAGGAGCATCGCCTCGGCGCCGACGCGCGTTGCCGCATGCAGCGCCTCCTCGGGCCGGTACCCCAGAAAGCGCACGAAGTGCTCCAGATCGCGCGCGTTGGCACCGTGCGGACTCCACGGGAAACCGTAGTCGCCACCCACGAGGACGCGCAGGCCGCGCTTGCGCAGCTCGGTGAACACGCTGCACACGGACGCGAATTCCTCCAGCAGCCCGCGCGCCTTGGCGCGCTCGTAGCCGACGCCGAACGCTTCCGAGCGATGGATCGTGTCGTGCATCATTCCCAGCGCGGGCGCCAGGAAGATGTCGCCTTTCGCCGCCTCGAGGAGGTCGATGGTCTCCTCGTCCGCGAAATCGCAGTGGTAGATGATTTCGACGCCGTGCCGTAGCGCGAGCTTCACCGACGCGGCGGAGCGGCAGTGCGCCGCGACCCGCTTGTCGAAAGAGTGCGCCGCCTCGACCGCAGCCGCGAGCTCCGCCTCGCTCATCAGCGTCAGATGGGCTTTCCCCGCGCTCAGGGTGTGATTGCCGGACACGTTCAGCTTGATCGTATCAACGCCCTCCCTGCACAGCGTGCGCACGGCGCGCCGTACCTCGTCGACGCCATCGACGATCATCGCCACCGACTCGCGGTACAGATGCATCCTGCGCTCGTCGCCCAGCCCGCCGGTCGTGGTGAGCTCCGGGCTCGCCGCGAGCATGCGCGGCCCGGGAATCCGGCCGGCATCGATTTCGTTGCGCAGCGCGACGT
>JBAVOG010000096.1:0-1879 GCA_049691875.1 Burkholderiales bacterium
GTCCCTGTGTACACGACGGTGTTGGGAACGTAGTTGTGGGGCAGGTACGGGTTGTCCGCCTTGCCGTAGAAGGCGAACTGGAGGACTCGCATGCCGGGCAGGCGGAACTGGTCGCGCAGCGCGGTCACGTCGGGCGTGATGAGCCCCAGGTCTTCGGCGATGAAGGGCAGGGCGCCCAGGCCCTTCTCGACGGCTTTGAAGAACTCGGCGCCAGGGCCGCTGACCCATTGGCCCGCCTTTGCCGTCGAGGCGCCCGCTGGGACGTGCCAGGCAGCCGCGAAGGCGCGGAAATGATCCAGCCGAATCACGTCCACCTGGGCAAGCAACGCGCGCAGGCGCTCGACGCACCAGCGATATCCGCTCTGGCGAAGCGCGTCCCAGTCGTAGACGGGATTGCCCCAGAGCTGTCCTTCCGCGCTGAAATAGTCGGGAGGCACGCCCGCGACGACCTTCAACTGATATCCCTCGCCAAGCAAGTAGAGCTCGGGGTTGGCCCAGACGTCGCTCGAGTCAGGCGAAACGAAGAACGGCAGATCGCCGATCAACCGCACGCCCTTGTCACGCGCGTGTTGCTCGAGACGTTCCGCCTGGCGAGAGAGCAGGAACTGAACAAAGCGAACGAGCTCGATCTGGTTCGCCAGCTCGCGCCGCGCCCGAGCCAGCGCAGCCGGGGTGCGCCTGACCAACTCGAGGGGCCATTCGAGATAGCAGGCGCCGTTGAACCTGTCCTTCAGTGCGCGGAACAGGGCGTAGTCGTCCAGCCAGCGCCCGTGGGCCTGACAGAACTGTTCATAAGCGGGTCGGAGATCCGGACGGGCGCCAGCGCTGAAGCGACTCCACGCTGTTTCGAGCACGCGAAGCTTGAAGGGAACGACCTTCTCGTATTCGACGGCGGTCGGCGAAAACGCATGGCCCGCGCAATCGGCCGTCTGCAACAGCCCATCGTCGATCAGGCCGTCCGGGCTGATCAGCAGCTCATTGCCGGCGAACGACGACAGGCACTGATACGGTGAATCGCCATACCCCGTCGGTCCCACCGGCAGCGCTTGCCACCACCCCTGGCCGGCCTCGTGAAGGCGGTCCACCCACGCGAACGCGCCCGGTCCGAGATCGCCGATGCCGTAGGCGGAAGGCAGCGACGTGACATGCAGCAGCACACCCGAAGCGCGGTATCCCGGCGGAAACGGAGGAACGTCCGGGCCCCGGTCGGTCATGCGACCGGGCACGGCCTGGCATCCCAGATCTCGGCCGCGTACTTTGCAATCGTCCGGTCGCTGGAAAACTCTCCTGAAGCCGCGACATTGAGAATGGCTTTGTTCGCCCAGCCTCGCCGGTCAGCGTAGAGGCGGCCCACTCTTTCATGGGCCTCGCTGTACGACGTGAGATCGGCCAGATGCATGTAATGGTCCCCGTGCGTGAGAAGGGCTTCGCGAATGGGATTGAAGATCCCGGGCTCATGGCGGTTGAACTGCTCTGAGAAGATCAGGTCCAGCGCCGCGCGCGTTTCCGGTTCGTGCTCGTAGTGCCAGTGCGGGTTGTACCAGCTGCGGCTGTGAGCGACCTGTTCGGCGGTGAGGCCGAAGAGAAAGACATTTTCCGCTCCGGCCTGCTCGGCGATCTCGATCGTCGCACCGTCCAGCGTGCCGATGGTGAGCGCGCCGTTCATCATGAACTTCATGTTGCTCGTCCCGCTGGCTTCATAGCCGGCGGTCGAGATCTGCTCGGACACGTCGCTCGCCGGAATCAGGCGTTCGGCCAGCGAGACGCAATAGTCGGGCACGAACACCACTTTCAGGTACCTGTTCACGGCGGGGTCTGCGTTGATGGTGCCGGCCAGATTGTTGATGAACTTGATGATCAGCTTGGCCAGCGCATAGGC
>JBAVOG010000097.1:0-1828 GCA_049691875.1 Burkholderiales bacterium
CCGCGGATGTGCGCGGATGTCGCAGTCGTGGCGGAACAGCCACAGCATCGACGAACGGCGACGAAAGGGGCCGCGAGCAGAGACATTCACGGGATCAGGGAAGAAGTCGTTGGTCCTTGAAGAAGTCCAACGCCGTCTCGATGAGAACCCGCAGGCGATGCGGGTGCGTCGAGAGACGGTCGAGCACCCGTTCGGGACGATCAAAGCGCGGATGGGTGCAACGCACTTCCTGATGAAGCGGCTCAAGAACGTGAAGACAGAGATGGCGCTCGCCGTGCTGGCCTACAATCTCACACGCGTCATGAACATGCTCGGGATCGGACCACTGATGGCCGCGATGCGGGCTGGGTGGTGTCGCGCATGTGGTGGAAATTCCCAATTGGCGGTCTGCGAGCTGGTTGAAGGTGCGCCGCTTCAGGCGACGAGGTCAAGGGTTTCGGGGTCGAGGGGCTGAGAAAGCGTCTCCCATCCGTCGACCCTGCGCATCACGATCTGGCCGGACGCCAGCAGGGCCCAGAACAGCATCGGCGCGGTTTCCGCGTCGGGCAGCACCGTCTGGGTCTTGATCCGGCGCTTGAACTCCTCGTTCAGGCGCTCGATCGCATTGGTGGTGCGGGCGGATTTCCACTGCGACGGATCGAGCCGGGTGAAGGTGAACAGCCGGTCTCCGGCTTCCTCGAGGCTCTCGGCCACGGCCTTGCACTTCAGCCGCCATTTGCGGAGGAAGGCCTTACGGCGCTTCTCGATCTCAGCCTTGGTCGCGGCGTAGATCATGTCGCGGTAATCCTCGCTCAGCTCGTCATGCAGGTGCCTGGGCGCATGGGCGAGGAGGTTGCGGTGCTTGTGAACGGTGCAGCGCTGAACCGGCGCATCCGGCCACAGCTCGGCCAGCGCCGCCTCGAGTCCCGGGGCGCCGTCGACGATGACGAACTCCGGCGCCTTCAGGCCGCGGGTATCCAGATCGTCGAGAAACGCCCGCCAGGCGGCCTTGCTCTCGCCGCCCATGTTTCTGATCGACAACAGGATCTTCTGCCGGTCCCGGCGCACGCCAATGGCCGCGAGCATCGAGATCGAGGTCGCCTTCCGGTCGATCCGCGTCTTCACCACCGTGCCATCGAGGATCAGCCGCACGATGTCTTCGCCGGAAAGGCTGCGCGCACACCAAGCCTCCCAGTCGGTCTTGACCTTGCGCCAAGCCCGGCTGACCACGTCCTTGCTGACGGCCCCGCCGAACAGGCCGAACAGCGCGCGCTTCACCCGCCGCGTGTTGGTCCCGGCGAGGTAGACCGAGGCGATCAGCGCCTCCGCCTTCTTCGTCAGCCGCTGATAGCGGCGAAGCGCTTCGGAGCGCCATTCGCTGGCCTGGCCGTCGTCATCGATCAGGCGCGCCCGGGGTACCTTCACCGTCTCGGCGCCAAACGTGCCGATAACCTGCCGCTCCCGGTGGCCGTTGCGGTGGCCCTTGGCACCGTCGCTGGGGCGCTCATAACGTCCGCGCCCAAGCGCAGCCCCCAGTTCTTCCTCGAGGATCGCCTCGATGAAAGAGCGCACCCTCTGGCGCACCCCGTCTTCAAGCGGGTCGAATGCGCCATCGTTGGCCAGTAGCGCGACTGTCGAAGTCTTGGTATCGTCTTTCATGGCGTGATCTCCCTGGCGGTTCCCACCGCCGGTTGGCGTGTCGTTCACGCTCGGAGATTACGCCGCCCAACAATTTCCACCACCTTCGAGACACGACCGGTCCCCCCATTCCGCTTCGCTCAGGCAGGCTATAATTCGAGTTGGGGACCACAGCGGACCCACTCATGGCTCAGACTGGAGAGTCCGCACC
>JBAVOG010000098.1:0-1782 GCA_049691875.1 Burkholderiales bacterium
ACGCTCGACGGCTCCCGCGAGATCTCGTTCACCATCCTTTCCATGACGCTCTCGCTGGCAGCGGTGTTCATCCCGATCCTGTTCATGGGCGGGATACTGGGGCGGCTGCTGCACGAGTTCGCGGTGGTGATCATGGCGGCGGTCCTGATCTCCGGATTCGTTTCGCTGACCCTGTCGCCGCTCATGTGCAGCCGGGTTCTGCGGCCGGAGAACACCCAGAGACACGGCCGTGTCTACCTTGCCGTCGAACGTGGGTTCGACGCGGTGAAGCATGCCTACGACGTGAGCCTGAAGTGGGTGATCGCGCGGCCGCGCACAACCATGGTCGTGTTCCTGGCGATCGTCGTTGCGACGGGATTCCTGTTCGCGAAGATGCCGAAAGGGTTCCTGCCCTCCGAGGACAACGGCCAGATCTTCGGATTCGTCGAGGCCGCGCAGGACATCTCGTTCGATGCGATGTCGGACCTCACGCGGCAGGTCGCAGACATCATCAGCAAGGACCCCAACGTCGCGTCCGTGAACGCGTTCATCGGCGCGACGTCGTTCAGCCCGTCGCTGAACATCGGCCGGATGGTCATCAACCTCAAGCCGCGCGCCGAGCGCAAGAAGGTGGAAGACGTGATCCGCGCGCTGCGGCCCAAGGTCGGCGGCATTCCGGGCACGCGGGTGTTCATGCAGAACCTCCCCGCGATCCGGATCGGCGGACGCGTGACGAAGAGCGAGTACCAGTACGTGCTCCAGGGCACGGACACTGACGAGCTCTACCACTGGTTGCCGATCATCGAGGCCAAGCTCCGGACGCTGCCGGGCCTGATCGATGTCACGAGCGACCTGCAGATCTCCCGCCCGCAGGTCACCGTCGAGATCGACCGCGAGAAGGCTTCGACGCTAGGTGTGAGTCCGCAGCAGATTGAGATGGCGCTGAACAACGCCTATGGCTCGCGGCAGGTTTCCACGATCTACACGGCGACCGATCAATACTGGGTGATCCTCGAGCTCCTGCCGCGCTACCAGGCCGATCCCAACGCGCTCTCGCTGCTCTATGTGCGCTCTTCGCAGGGTGCCCTCGTGCCACTGACCGCGCTGGCCAAGCTGGTCTACGGCGTCGGCCCCCTCAACGTCACGCACCTCGGCCAGTTGCCGTCGGTCACCCTGTCGTTCGACCTGCAGGCGGGCACGTCCCTCAGCCAGGCCCTGGCATCCATCGAGCGCGCCGTCGCGGATCTTCAGGTTCCCGCAACGCTTTCCGGCGCCTTCCAGGGCGCCGCGCAGGCCTTTCAGGAATCGCTGCGCGGGATGGGCATCCTGATCATCCTGTCCATCTTCTTCATCTACATCGTGCTCGGCATTCTGTACGAGAGCTTCGTGCATCCCTTGACGATTCTTTCCGGACTCCCCGTCGCGGGGCTCGGTGCGCTTTTGACGCTGTGGGCGTTCGGCATCGATCTCAACATGTACGCCTTCGTCGGCATCATCATGCTGATCGGAATCGTGAAGAAGAACGCGATCATGATGATCGACTTCGCCATCGAGGCGCAGCGTGGGCGCGGGATGCCGCCCGCCGAGGCGATCTATCAGGCGTGTCTCATCCGCTTCCGTCCGATCATGATGACGACCATGGCAGCGCTGGCCGGCAGCCTGCCGATCGCCCTGGCCATCGGCGCCGGCGGCGACGCGAGAAAGCCTCTGGGCCTCGCCGTGGTCGGCGGGCTGGCAGTGTCGCAGGTGCTGACGCTGTACATCACGCCGGTGATCTACATTTATTTCGAGCGTCTGCAGAAC
>JBAVOG010000099.1:0-9966 GCA_049691875.1 Burkholderiales bacterium
GCTTCCTGGCAGCGCGCGATGGCTGCAGGCAGGTCGTCGGGCTCGGCCACGCACTCGGCCTGCGCGCCGCATGCCTCGGCCACCTTGTGAAAATCGATCTTGGGCGCGAGGACCGACTGATACTCGCCCGCGCTCTTCGCCGCGCCATCCGGATACACACGCAGCGTCGCCGACTTGACGGCCTCCCAGCCCGAGTTGTCGAGCACCACGGTGAAGATCGGCAGCTTGTACTGCTTCGCCGCAGCGTAAACGGCTAGCGGCGTGCTGAAATAGAACGAGCCGTCGCCCACGATCTGCACGACGTTGCGGTCGGGGCGCGCGAGCTTCACGCCTAGCGACAGGCCGCCCGACCAGCCGAGTCCGCCGCCGGCCGTGCCGACGAATGTGCCCGGACGCGTGCGCGGAATCTGCCCCTGCACGACGAGAGCGTTGCGCACCCCTTCATTGACGATGATCGTATCGGCGTCGATCGCGCGTCCCACCTCGGCACAGACATACGCCGCGTTGAGCGCGTCCTTACTGCCGCGGTCAGCGCCAGCTCTTGCTATTGTCTCGTGCCGCGCGGCATTCGCGCTCGCCCAGGATTCGATGCGGCTCCGGGCGCGATCGCGCGAGGCTTGCGTCGAGCGCTGCTTCACTGCTTCGAGCAGTTGCGCGAGCGTCCGGGCGCTCGCGCCCTGAACGCGCACGTCAGCAGGAAAATCCCACGTCGGGATGTCTTTCTTGATCGTGTCGACGTCGATCTGCGCCCACCACGTGGCGGGGTTCTCGCGTCCATCCTGCAACACCCACGGCACGTCGACGTCCACCATCAGGCCGACGTCCGCGTGCGCGAGCTCGGCCACGGGCGAGTAGCCGCCGAAGCACGGCGATTCGCGATCGATATTGAGATGGTGGGGACTGCTCTCGAACACGCGGACGCCGGCGAGCCGCGCAAGCGCATCGATGATCGCCGGCGCCTCCGGCTGCCGGCCCGCGTAGGCGGTCACCAGGAGCGGGCGCTCGGCAGCGACGAGCCTGTCGGCGATCATGCCGAGCGTCTCGGGGTCGGCGCCACCCGCCCTGAACGCGCCGTACTTGTCGGCGGGGAACGAGGCGACCGCAGACTCATCCCATTCCGCAGCGAGCGCCTCGCGCGGCAGATTGAGATAGACCGGTCCGGGCGGGTCGCTCTGCATCATCGTGTGCGCCCGGCGCAATATCTCCTTCGCGACCACGCCCGCGTCGAGAGCATGCTCCCACTTCGTGTAGGGGCGCACGATCGCCGCCATGTCGCGCACGTCCTGCATGTAGTGAATGTAGTTGTCGCGCGAGCCCAGCAGCTCGCCGCGCGAGCTGGCCGGCGCGCGCCCGGCCATCACCAGCACTGGCATGCGCAGGCGCTGCAGGTTGTGCATGCCCGTGGCCACGTTGCCCGTTCCGACGTCCACGTGCACCAGCACGGCCTGGCCGCGGCCGGTCGCCAGGGCGTAGCCGCCCGCCATGTGGATCGCGACGTTCTCGTGCGGACAAAGCACGAACTGCGGTGCACGTCGTCCGTCCCGCTTCCAGCGTGCCAGCTCCTCGATTATCGGGGCATGGTCGGTGCCGAGGTTGGCGAACACGTGCTCGATGCCGAGCTCGTTCAGCCCTTCGAGCAGGTAGTGCGCGGTGCTGCGTCTCGCCACGAAAATCCTCCAGTTCGCCGGCGCCACTTGGCGGGCAGTATAGCCGAGCACATCCGTTCTCCCGGTGGGTTGACACCCCCGGGCGTAGGGCTGTAATTTGCCCCGGCCGGCCCTTCGTGCCAGGCGTATCTCACCGGAGGAATACGAAGATGCTGCGCGGCCTTATGCAGGACGCCCCCCTGCTGATCTCATCGATCATCCAGCATGCGGACAACTGCCATGGCGATACCGAGGTCGTGTCGCGTGCAGTGGAAGGCGGGATACATCGTTACACGTATTCCGACGCGCACCGGCGCGCGCGGCAGCTTGCGCAGGCGCTCACACGACTCGGCGTCGGCAGCGGCGACCGCGTCGGAACACTTGCCTGGAACGGCTACCGCCATCTCGAGCTCTATTACGGGATTTCGGGAATGGGCGCGGTCATGCACACGATCAACCCGCGGCTGTTTCGCGAGCAGATCGCCTACATCATCGGCCACGCCGAGGACCGTTACGTCTGCTTCGATCTGACGTTCGCACCGCTCGTCGAGAAGCTCGCGCCGCAGTGCCCGGGCGTGCGGGGTTGGGTGGCGTTGTCCGACCGCGCGCACCTGCCCACCGCCGGGATTCCGAACCTGCTTTGCTACGAGGACCTGATCGGCGCCGAGGACGGCAACTACGAATGGCCGCAACTTGACGAGTGGACCGCCGCGGCGCTCTGCTACACGTCGGGCACGACCGGAAATCCGAAGGGGGCGCTCTACACGCACCGCTCGACGCTGATTCACGCGTATGCGGCGTCGCTGCCCGATGTGTTCAACGTCTCGGCACGCGACGTGATCCTGCCGGTGGTGCCGATGTTTCACGTCAATTCCTGGGGCATCGCCTATCTCGCGCCGATGAACGGAGCCAAGCTTGTCCTGCCCGGCGCGGCGCTCGACGGCAAGAGCCTCTACGAGCTGTTCGAGGCGGAGCAGGTGACCACCACCGCGGGCGTGCCCACGGTCTGGCTCGCACTGCTGGCATTCATGAAGGAGAACAAGTTGCAGTTCTCGTCGCTCAAGCGTGCAGTCGTGGGCGGCTCGGCCTGTCCGCCGGCGATGATCGAGACGTTCGCCGAGTACGGCGTCGACTGTCAGCACGCCTGGGGGATGACCGAGATGAGTCCGCTCGGAACGTTCGGCAACTTGAAGGCGAAGCACGTGGGAATGTCGCCCGCGGAGCAGTTCAAGACTCGAGTCAAGCAGGGCCGCGCGATCTTCGGCGTCGAGATGAAGATCGTCGATGCCGAGGGCAAGGAGCTACCGCGCGACGGAAAGGCGTTCGGCGACCTGCTAGTGCGCGGACCGTGGGTCACGGCCGGCTATTTCAAGGGGGAGGGCGGGAACATCCTGCGCGACGGCTGGTTTCCGACCGGGGACGTCGCGACAATCGACCCCGACGGCTACATGCAGATCACGGATCGCTCGAAAGACGTGATCAAGTCGGGCGGCGAGTGGATCAGCTCGATCGATCTCGAAAATATCGCGGTGGCGCATCCGGCGGTTGCCGAGGCGGCCGTGATCGGCGTCTCGCATTCCAAGTGGGACGAACGTCCGCTTCTCGTCGTCGTGAAGAAAGCCGGTGCCGACGTGACACGCGGGGACCTGCTCGCGTTTTTCGAGGGGAAGGTCGCCAAGTGGTGGATCCCGGACGATGTCGCGTTCGTGGAGAGCCTTCCGCACACCGCCACAGGCAAGCTCCTCAAGACGCAACTGCGGCAGGATTTCGTGGCCCACAAGCTGCCCACCGGCTGATCCGGGGCCGTATCCGCGTGGACCAGTGATTCCCGCGAACGCGGGAAGTCTCCGGAACGCATCGTCCATCCGGACGGGCTCGCAAACCCCCTGTTGGCGTTACACTCTGCAAGCCATGCACCAGGCCTTCCAATGAGCGAAATCAACGTCGAAAAATCCGCGCAGGTGCTGCGCATCCAGCTCGACCGTCCCGCGAAGAAGAATGCCCTCACGGCGGGCATGTACCGGGCTTTCGCGGATGCGTTGCGTAGCGCTGCAACCGACGCGGACGTGCGCGTCGTCCTCGTGCACGGAACGCCCGACGCGTTCACCGCGGGCAACGACCTGCAGGATTTCCTGGCGAATCCGCCGCGTGGTTCCGAGAGTCCGGTCTTCGCTTTTCTGGATGCGGTGACGCACGTCGAGAAGCCGCTCGTCGCCGCGGTGAACGGCGTCGCGGTCGGCATCGGAACGACGATGCTCCTGCATTGCGACCTCGTCTACGCCGGACAGGACGCGAAATTCGCCATGCCGTTCGTGAATCTCGGGCTGTGTCCGGAGGCGGCATCGTCGTTCCTGCTCCCTGCGCTGGCAGGCTATCAGCGGGCCGCGGAGCTGCTTCTGCTCGGCGAGCCATTCGATGCCGCGAAGGCCCTCGCGGTCGGCATCGTGACGGAGGTCGTGCCCAATGACCTCACCCTGGAGGCTGCCGAGCAGGCCGCCCGCAAGCTGGCCGCCAAGCCTCCCGCATCGGTGCGCCTGACGAAGCGGCTCCTGAAGGCGCAGACGAAAGCGATGATGGAGGCGGCACTTGCCGAGGAACTGCGCAATTTCGGCGAGCGGCTCGTTTCGGGCGAGGCGAAGGAGGCCTTCAACGCATTCCTCGAGAAGCGCAAGCCCGATTTCACGCGATTCAACTGAGACCGCACAAGCGAGGAGGATAGGTGAAGCGGCGATTCAAACAGGTGGATGTGTTCAGCGCGAAACCCTTCATGGGAAATCCGGTCGCGGTCGTGCTCGACTGCGCGAATCTGAAAGCGCCGGACATGCAGATGATCGCGCGCTGGGCGAATCTTTCCGAGACGACGTTCGTGCTGCCTCCGGAGCAGGGCGGCGATTACCGGATCCGGATCTTCACTCCGGTAAGCGAGCTGCCTTTCGCGGGCCACCCGGCGATCGGAACGGTGCACGCCGCGCTCGAGTCGGGCGTGCTGCCGGCCGGCAAGGAAGATTACGTCCAGGAATGCGGCGCCGGATCCTTGCGCGTGCGCGTGGAGCAGGCCGGTCCGGAGCGCCATCTGTTCGTGGAGGCGCCGCCTGCAACGCTGCGGCCGATCGAGGACGGCGAGCTCGACGAGCTCAACATGGCGCTGGACACCGACGCCGGACCCACCGTGCGGCCGCAAGTCGTGAGCGTCGGGCCGACCTGGGCGGTGCTCGATCTCGGCGAGGCCGACGCGGTCTCCATGCTGCAGCCAAAGATGAGCGCCGTCGCGACCGTCTCGCGCGCGATGAACATCACGGGTGTCGCGGTTTTCGGGCGCGAGCGTGGCTCGGACGTCGCGCTGCGGGTGCGGGCATTCGCGCCGGCCGAGGGCGTGCCGGAGGATCCGGTCTGCGGAAGCGGCAACGTCTGCATCGCCGCGTTCCTGCGTGAGTCCGGGTTGCTCACGAGTGTCGGCAACTTCTACAGTGTGAGCCAGGGGCGCGAAGTGGGCCGCGACGGAAAGGTGCACATCCGGGTGGACGTCAAGACCGGCGCGATCGAGCTCGGCGGCGCAGCCGTCACCTGCATCGACGGGACGCTCGACTGCTGAGCAACGCGCGCTACGCGCAGAGAACCAGCTGGTCCGGACCAGGAAGGCCAATCACATGAGCCTCAAAGGCAAGACTCTCTTCATCACCGGGGCATCGCGCGGGATCGGGCTCGAGATCGCGAAGCGCGCCGCGCGCGACGGCGCGAACGTGGCGATCATCGCCAAGACGGAGCAGCCGCACACCAAGCTGCCGGGCACGATCTATATGGCCGCGGAGGAGATCGCTGCGGCCGGCGGGCAGGCGCTGCCGGTGCCGGTCGACATCCGTGACGACGCGAAAGTGGCCGACGCGGCAAAGCGGGTATCGGAGCACTTCGGTGGCATCGACATCCTGATCAACAATGCAAGCGCGATCTCGCTGACCGGCACGGCCGAGACGCCGATGAAGCGCTTCGACCTCATGTTGGGCGTGAACACGCGGGGCACCTACGCCTGCTCGCAAGCCTGCCTGCCATACCTGAAGGCGGCTGCGAAGGCCGGCCGGAATCCGCACATCCTCAACCTCTCTCCGCCGCTCAACCTCGATCCGCGCTGGTTCAAGAATCACGTCGCCTACACGATGGCGAAGTACGGGATGAGCATGTGCGTGCTCGGCATGGCCGAGGAGTTTCGCGACGTCGGCATCGGGGTCAATGCGCTCTGGCCGCGCACGGTCATCAACACCGCCGCGATCATGATGATCCCGGGCGTCGATCCCAAGATGTGCCGCACGCCGGAAATTCTTGCCGACGCCGCGTATGCCATCCTGAATCGCGAAGCGCGCAAACACACCGGTAACTTCTACATCGACGAGGAAGTGCTCGCCGCGGAGGGCGTGACCGATCTTGGGAAATACGCGGTTTTGAAGGGCAACAATAAATTCCTGCCGGACCTGTTCGTGGACTGATGCCGCACACCGACCGCACAGCGCTACCCGCGGTCCGCACCTCCATCGGATGCGGCGCTGCATATGCGTTTGCCGCATTCGCCCGGTTGGCATGGGCGCTCGCGTGTGTACTCGTGTGGGGACTTGTGATCTCCGCACCGGTCGCCGTGGCGTCGGAGGTGGTGTACAGCTGGCGCGATCCGGGCACGGGGCAGCTCCATCTAGCTTCGGTGCCCCCGCCATGGCTGCGCAGCGCGCAAGCGGCGGAGCGGGGGCCGCGCGTCACGGTGTTCAAGGATGGCAAGCTGGTGCCGCCGGAACGCGTCGGACCGGGCGGCAGGGTTCTCGAACCGGCGCCCGGCAAGCCGGGCGCGGCACAGCCGGATGCAGTGGCGAAGGTTCCCGATCTTCCTGAACTGCTTGCCAAGCGCGATGCGGCGATGGACCGGCTCCTGTCGGATGCATTGCGCGTCGGTCCGGCCAACGAGAATCAGACGTTCTTCGTCATGCTCGATCGTTATCTCGAGCTGTGCGCGCAGGCGGACACCGTAGATCCGACCGGAGCCGGGGCGCGCAGCGCGCAGCGCGATCGCGACTTGCAGCGCGTCAAGGCGAACATCGAGCGGGTGCTGCGGCAGACCGGGCCGCGCACCGCATTCCAGAACGAGTCGACCCGCTGGTTCAGCGACAAGTCCGACCTCGCCGCGCAGAAGATCGTCCGCTGCCTCCGCGACGGCTATTGTTAGCTCACCACCCCGTCGCCTTTGGCGCCACCCCTCCTCAACGAGGAGGGGAAAAGAGCCCCAGCCATCCCCTCCTTTTCAAGGCGGGGTGCCCGCGCAGCGGGCGGGGTGGTTCTCTAATGCACCGTCCCCGACTGCTGCAGATCGGCCATGACGTAGCCCATCGCTTCGGCCACGACGGGCACGGTCGACAGCACCACCGCATCGCCGCGCGCGATGGTCTCGTCCAGCGCGTCTGGATCGAGCGCGAGCGAGCGTGAACTGTCCGGATTGACGAAGACGTGCATGCCCTTGAGAGGGCTCACCCAGGACAGGCGCGCGCGCAGCATGCTCCCGTCGGGCTGACTGAATTCGACCCACGTGCCCTTTTCCATCCGCGCGAGCGACGCGCCGAACCCGCGCGACCGGCGCCCGGGTCGCGACGCTACCGCGATCGTCTCCACCACCACGTCTTCGCCGGTCAGCGTTTCGGTCTGCAACTGCGGCGGGCCTTCCGGCTCCGCTGCTTCGGGCTCCTCGAGCGGATCCGGTTCGCTCGGCGCAGGGGGCTCGGCGCCCGGCGGCGCCGCTTTCGACGATCCACGCACCGCGTCCGCGTGCAACGGCGCAAGCGTGTTGAGGGCTTCCCTGCGCTCGTCTTCGTCCAGCCCCGCGATCTGCATGCCCTCGTCGAGCGCCTTGAGCATGCCGGGCAGCATCTTCACGAGCCGTGCCCGCTCTTCCGCGCCGCTCTTCGGTTTGACGCTCCAGAGCAGGTTGTCCAGCGTCTCGAGCGCCGCGACCCACGACGCGGATTCCGCACCGCCGTTTTCGTGCGCTGAGGCGAGCACCGCCTGGTAAATTCGCTCCGTGAGGCTGCGTACCGGCTTGGGGACCACGACAGCGCGCAAGCGCTGCTGCACGATGTCGCGCGCGGTCTCCTGCGCCTGCTCGACGCGCTCGCGACGCGTCAGCAGATCGATCGAGCGCTGTGCGGCGGCGTCGATCCGCGCTTCTTCGGCGCTCGCGATCTGCTCCGCCTCGACGGAGAGCGCCTCGAGCTCGGAGAGGTCGCTGCCGAAGCCGTCGACCGCATTCTTCGCGATGCGCTCCACTGCGGCGTAGAGCGGATCCGATGCGTCTGCCGTGCCCTGCCAGCCGACGGCGGCCGAGCCGAGACGATCGAGCATCCGCCGCGCGGGATGCGCCTCGTCGGAGAAGAAGTTGCGGTCGATCATCGCCGCCTTCAGCGTCGGCACCTGCAGCTGCGCGATCACCGGCTTGATGGCCTCTGGGATGCGCGGGTCGCTGAAGACGTGGTCGAACATCATGGCGACGAGATCGGCCGTCATCGCATCCGTCGAGTCCAGGTGCTGGCCGACGTCCGACTGGCGCAGCGCACGCAGCACGTTCAGCGATTCGCCGCTCGTGGGAACGGCGAATTGAGCAGCTGCTTCGCCGCCGCGCTGGACGCCGGTCAGCCAGTCGACGGCTGCGGGCGTCGCCATCATCGTACCGCCGCCACCGGGCGCGCCCGGAAGGACCGGTGCGCCAGGCATCATTCCCGGCCCGCCCACACCGGGTTGCCCAGCAGGCATGCCGCGTTGTTGCGCGAGCAGCATCTGCATTTGCGCGAAGACATCGCCGGTCGGCAGCGGTGGCGGAGGCTGCGCGCCCTTCGCGTCGCGATTCGACTGGACGCCGGTATCCTTGCTCTTCACGATCCGCGCCTTGCCGGCGCTGACAACGCCGCGGCCGGCAAGAAGCTGATTGAGTTCCTCGTACAGCATGCCCACCCCCTCGGCGAGCCCGTCGGCGATGAGGTTACCGAGCGGCCGCACCGCCAGCTCGTTCAGGCCGAGAACGGACAGTCCGCCGTAGAGACCACACGCGAGCGGAGAAGGGCCGACCGGATTTTCGACGTCCAGGAGTTCGGGATTACCCACGATCGTGCTGACGCGCCGCGTGAACTGGAAGAGCTGTTCGCCGCCTTTGTCTTTCAGGCGCGTGGTGAGGTTGCCTATCGCGATCTCGTTTTCGAGGACACCGGTCTGCACCAGGGTGAGCGAAGAGGCGCTGTACTCGGTCACCGTCGAATCGGGGCGGGGCCCTTCGCCGGACAGCACGGCGACCCGCTTGTCGTACGCCGTCGCGACGCCCTCGCGGAACTTGTCGCCCCGCGTGCGCGCCTGGTCGACGGCATGCAGGTACTGCTTCCGTGTGTCGGGGCTGGTGACGCGCGTTGCGATGTCGAGCAGCTCGTCGGCGGCGCTCTTCAGGGCCGCGCCCAGGATCTCCTGGAGACGCTTGCGAGCATGGTCTCGGCACGCCGCAAGCAATGCATGCTGGGAGGAGCCTCCGGTGCGAGGCGGCTTGCGCGATCCGTCGGGCGTCATTTCGAATTGTCGATCACACGCGAATCTTACGCTGGTCCAATCCGCGGCGACGCGTTTTCACCGCCGCCCGGATCCGGTGCGAATCAATCCCACATGAGCGTGATGAAATACACGAGCGCGGCCACGCCTCCCGCAACGCCGATGATGCCGCGCATGCGCTTCTTGTCGGCCCAGGTCATGCCGCCCTTCTTCTTCCTGGCCATGTTCCATTCCATGATCACGATCAGGCACCCGATCCCGAACGTGATCAGCGCATATTTCCATTCCGGTGACATCCCGGGTCTCCCGTGGTCGGAGTTGAATATGCCGCCATTCTAGGGGTTCGGCGGGGGGCGCGGCGTGCAGAGCGTCACACGGCGCGCATGCGGCCCATCGCCCAGCGGTGCAAAGGCACTAATCCGAGCGCAAGCACTGCCGCGGCGGTGCCCAGAATGGGGAATGCCGCCTCGATGCCGAACCGGTCGACCAGAACGCCCATGCCGATCGGTACGATGGCGTGCGCCAGCTGCCAGCCGAGGCCGCTCAGGGCGAGCGCCGAGCCGCGCTCGGCCGGGGAGCTGGTTTCAGCAACCAGCATCTGGAAAAAGAGCGTCATCAGCCCCGATGCCACCCCCACGCCGAAGAGGAGCAGGCTGACCAGCAGCGGGTTCGGCACGAGCGCCACCGCGAGGATGCAGACCGACACCCCAGTGCTGGCCGCGAATGGCAGTCCCCAGCCGTGCGCGTTGCGCACATACCGCCCGGC
>JBAVOG010000100.1:0-1982 GCA_049691875.1 Burkholderiales bacterium
CAAGAAGCACGGCGTGGTCTTCACTGAGCATGCGTTCGCGTACGAGGACCACGGCGGGACGCGGGTGGCGGCGCGCGAGCTCGGCATCGACGAGCACGCGACCGTAAAGACGCTCGTCATGGAAGACGAGCGCAAGCGGCCCTTGATCGTGCTGATGCATGGCGACCGCTCGGTATCGACGAAGATCCTCGCCCGCCAGGCGGGAGCGAAGCGCGTCGAGCCGTGCAGCCCGGACGCGGCGCAACGCCACTCCGGGTATCAGGTCGGCGGAACCTCGCCGTTCGGTGTGCGCAAGAGCATGCCCGTCTACCTGGAAAAAACCGTGCTCGCGCTGGCGAAGATCTACATCAATGGCGGGCGCCGCGGATATCTCGTCGGGATCGCCTCGTCCGAGCTCGTGCGCGTCCTCAAGCCGGTACTGGTGGAGGTCGGATTGGCCGATTAACCCCGCCTGGCCCTGATTGTGTCCCGGCTATGAGCTCGACCGCGAGCGCTCGATCGTCACGCCGACACGCGTGACGCCCTTGATGATGCCGAGCTTCGATACCGAGACTCGCACCCATGGTGCGCCGTATTCGTCCAGCAACACGCGCGCGATGTACTCGGCGAGCTCCTCCACGAGGCCGAAGCGTTGCACGGCCAGCTCATCTCGCAGCCGCTGCACCACGACCGCATAGTCGACGGTGTCCGCCACCTTGCCGGTCTGGAAAACGGCGTCGCTCGGCAAGGCAATGTCGAGATCGAGCTCGATCAGCTGGCTGGTGACGCGCTCGCGCCGGTAGATGCCGACCTTTGCGTCCAGCTTGATCTCGCGCAGAAAGATGCAGTCCATGGGATGAGAGGAGGAGAGAAGGGGACGCCAATCGTTACGCTACACTCGCGGGCATCTGATTCTCGGGCGGGTTCTCGGGCGCAATGATGGCCACTGCGGTCGCTATTCTAATCGGCTATCTGATCGGCTCACTTTCGTTTGCCGTGATCGTGAGCCGGCTGGCCGGACTGCCCGATCCACACACCTACGGCTCGGGGAATCCAGGCGCGACCAACGTGCTGCGCTCCGGCCACCGGACCGCGGCGTTGCTCACCTTGGCCGGAGACGCGGTGAAGGGCTGGCTGGCCGTCTGGTTCGTGCGCGAGTTCGGCCCCGCCTACGGGGTGAACGATGCGGGTGCCGCGCTCACTGGACTCGCCACGTTCCTCGGCCACCTCTTTCCGGTGTTCTTCCGGTTCAGGGGCGGGAAAGGCGTTGCGACCGCGGCCGGAATCCTCTTCGCCATCAGCTTGTGGCTCGGAGTCGGCACCGTCGCCACCTGGCTGATCATTGCGGTCTTCTTCCGGTACTCGTCGCTTGCGGCCCTGGTGGCGGCACTGTTCGCGCCCTTCTGGGCCCTGTTCCTGAATTCATTTCGATTCGATATGGCGATCGCCGTGATCGGCGCGATGTCCGCGCTGCTCGTCTGGCGTCATCGCGCCAATATCCGCAACCTGCTGGATGGCAAGGAAGGCCGGATCGGGGAGCCGCGGACTGGCGGCGAACCGCCCGCGGAAGCGCGCTAGACAACCGAAGCGAGATCCCAGCGTGGGCGGACCGTGAACGAGTGGTCGGGAGCCGTCTGCGTGGGCAGAGACTGATCGACGAGGCGCAACGCCCCGGCGAGCGCGATCATCGCACCGTTATCGGTGCAAAGCTCGAGCTCGGGATACACGACCCGAAAGCCGGCCTGTTCGCCCGCTTCGTCGAGCGCGGCGCGCAGCTGACGATTCGCGCCGACACCGCCTGCGACGACGAGCTGGTTCAGTCCGGTCTGCGCGATCGCGGCCCTGGATTTCGCTACCAGCACGTCCACCACGGCATCTTGAAACGCCCGCGCGATGTCGGCCCGATCCTGTTCGCCGAGCGCCTTGCCGCGTACGTGTGTCATCACGGCAGTCTTCAACCCGCTGAAACTGAAATCGAGGTCGCCGCTCGCGCGCATCGGGCG
>JBAVOG010000101.1:0-1634 GCA_049691875.1 Burkholderiales bacterium
CGCTGCTGCTGCCCGCCGGAGAGCTGGTTCGGCCGGTGATCGAGGCGGTCCGCGAGACCAAGGGTATCCAGCAGCGCCGTCGCGCGCGCACGGCGCATCTCGCCGCTGAATCCCGCGTACATCGCCGGCACCTCGACGTTCTCGAGCGCGGTCGAGGTAGCGATCAGGTTGTAGCTCTGGAACACGAAACCGAACGCTTCGCGCCGCAATCGCGCGAGCGCATCGCGGTCGAGTCCGGAGACGTCCTCGCCCATGAACCGGTAGGCGCCCGTGGTCGGCCGGTCGAGACAACCCAGGATGTTCATCAGGGTCGTCTTGCCGGAACCGGACGCGCCCATGATCGCCACGAACTCGCCCGGATAGATGGCCAGCGAGATGCCATGCAGCACCTGGACGGCAAGCTCGCCACGCTGATAGGTCTTGGTGACGTCGCGCAGCTCGATCAGTGGCGTCGCGCGATCGGGCGCGAGCTCGGCGATGGCAGGCTCGCGCTTCACAGGCGCGGCGTCCGCTGCATGCGGCCGGTGGGAACGCTGCGGTCGCTCCCGCGCAGTCCTGCGACCACGCGCTCTCCCGGAGCGAGCCCGGAAACAATCGCCGCGGCGATGCGATTCATCGCGCCCACGTCGACCTTCCGCTCCTCCACCTTTCCCTGATCGTCGACGACACGCACCAGGGCCTGCTTGCCGGAGAAGCGTGTGCGGGGATCGACCTCGACCTTGCTCGTTCGCGCCGCTCCGGTACCCGGGGCGCGGCGCCCTCCTCCCGCGCGGGGCACGGGCTCGAGCGCCGACACCGGAACGAGAATCGCATCCTTCGCCGAGGCGAGGACGAAGAAGACCTGCGCCGTCATCTGGGTCATCAGATCGCCGGCCGGGTTCGGCACGTCGAAGAGCGCGTCGTAGAGCACGACGTTGTTCACGATCTGAGGCGTCGGGTTGATCTGACGGAGCTTGCCGTAAAAGCGCTTGCCCTCGCCCCCGAGAGTCGTGAAGTACACGTCCATCCCCACGCGCAGCTTGGAGACGTCCGCTTCCGAAACCTGCGTCTGCACGGTCATCGTCGAGAGATCGGCAATGCGCAGGATGATGGGCGCCTGCTGATTCGCATTCAGCGTCTGACCCTGCTTGGCCGCCTGGGACACGATCGTGCCGGCCATTGGCGCGAAGATCCGCGTGTATCCGAGATTCGCTTCGTCGCCGCGCAGCTGCGACTCGATCTGCTGGACCTGCGCCCGTAGCGCGACAATCTGCGCCTTCGCCGACTGCAGCGCAGCGCCCGCAGTCTGGAGCGCCTCGTCGCTGGTGGCATTTTCTCGCGTGAGGTTCTGCTGCCGCTGAAACTGCTGTTCGGCGAGCACGCTCTGGGCCTCACGATCGGTGATCTGGGCACGCAGATTGTCGAGCTGCGCGCGATCCGCGTCCACGCGGGACTTGAACACAGTTGGATCGATCTCCGCCAGCAGGTCACCCTGCTTCACGATGGCGCCCACGTCGAAGTAAAGCTTCCTGAGCTGGCCGGACACCTGGGTCCCCACGTCCACGAAATCACGCGGCTGCAGCGTGCCGCTGGCAGTCACCACGTCCTCCAGGTCGCCGCGCTGGACCACTGCCGTGGCGAACTGAGCGGTCGGG
>JBAVOG010000102.1:0-6803 GCA_049691875.1 Burkholderiales bacterium
TAGCAGGCCGAGGCGACCAGCGACGCGAGCGCGGCGGCGAACGTCCAAGCCGTCACCGCGACCGGACCTAGCCCGACCAGCAGCGCGACGCCTGCGACCCCGAGCAGTATTCCTATGACCTTGCCGATCCTGAGCCGCTCGCGGCCGAGTGCCACGCCGAACAGGGCGCCGAACAGCGGGCTGGTCGCGTTGAGCACTGCCATGTACGAGACGCCGATATGGAGCGCGGCGAAGGCAAACAGTGCGAACGGAATGCCGGAGTTGAAGGCGCCGATGAAAAGATGGGTACGCCAGTCGGCGAGACGAGGTAAGGCTCGTCCGACCGCAACCGCGTAGCCGAACAGCGCGAATCCGGCAATCAGCACGCGTGTTTCCGCGAGTGCCAGCGCGCCGAAGCTCGGTGCAGCGATGCGCATGAAGATGAAAGATGCGCCCCAGACGGCGGCCAGGCCGACGAGCAGAAGAGTGTCGCGCGGTGTCATCTGGGAAGGAGAGTCGGAAATTGGCAAAGCGGCGAGCATACGCGGCCGGTGCGTGCCGGGCACCCCGAATCTTGCGTGCGCCTCCCACGCGCGCCGTACCGCGGTGATACTGTGCGCTCCGGAGGCAACCGTCATTCCCAGGAGCGCCACATGGCCGACTTCACCGCACCCGATCCGGACTACGCGGCCCGGATCCTCGCGAGCTTCGAACGCCAGGGAATCATGCGCCTCATCGGCGCGCGGATGACCCGGGTCGAACCCGGGCATGTCGAGATCGAATTGCCGTACCGCGAGGACCTGACCCAGCAGCACGGCTACTTTCACGCCGGCGTCACGAGCACGATCGCGGACTCGGCCGGCGGGTACGCGGGATTCACGCTGTTTCCGGCGGACAGTTCGGTGCTCACCGTCGAGTACAAGATGAACCTCGTGTCGCCCGCCGAAGGTGAAAGGCTCGTCGCAGTCGGGCGGGTCAAGCGGAGCGGGCGCTCCCTGACCGTATGCGAGCTGGAGGTCCTGGCCGTGAAGAACGGTGCCGCAAGATCCTGTGCCTACGGTCTGCAGACGCTGATGTGTCTGCACGGCCGCCCGGACACGCCCGGGGCCTAAGTGCCAGCTCGCTCGTAGACGACGAACGCAAACCCGTGCGCGAATCCGGCGTTCGGCGGATGCGGCTCGCGCGATACTTCACGCCACGCGCCGGCGGGCAGTTCCGGAAAGCGCGCGTCGCCCTCGAAGTCTGCGTCTATTTCCGTGAGGTGGAGTCGATGCGCGCGAGGGAGCGCGGCGCGGTAGATTTCCGCGCCACCGATCACGCAGACCTCGGGCACCTGGCCGGCGGCGGCATACGCGGACTCCAGCGACGCAGCGACGACGCAACCCGGTGCGGTGTAGTCCGGCGATCGCGTCACGACGATGTTGAGCCGTTCCGGCAGCGGACGCCCGAGGGTGCCGAGGATCGACTCGTGAGTCCGTCGTCCCATCACGACAGGGCGCCCGAGCGTGAGCGTCTTGAATCGGCGCAAGTCCTCGGGCAGTCTCCAGGGAAGCTCGTTACGCCGTCCGATCACGCGATTGCGGCCGAGCGCCGCGACGAGGGTTATGCTCGGCACCATATCGGCCTTTCTCCGGGGAGCCAGCGGCGCGCACCCGAAACGGCTGGGACGCCCGCGCGAAGTCCCCTGTATCATGATTATGGCATTTTAGGCATGCAACATCACAGGTTTGCAACTTTGCGTGGCCAGTCTAGCGGCCACATCGACAGACAATGCGGCTCGGACTCTCGCACCGATATTACCCGCGATCGTTGCTGCGGCTGCTCGCGATAGGTTTCGCGGTGGTGGCGGCTCCGCTCGTGCTTGCGCTCGTCAATGCCGCCCTGTCGGTCCAGGACCTCGCGCGGCAAAGCGAAAGCACGATCGACCAGGCGGCGCAGGCCGCGCGCGGCTCCCGGCTCCTCATGGAACAGGCGCTTTCCATGGAGCGCATCGTGCGGCAGTACGTGATTCTCGACGACTCGGGCCTGCTCGTGGACTACATGAAGATCCGCGCCAACTTCAAGCGCACCACGAGCGAGCTTTCGCTGCTGCCGCTCGACGAGGGGCAGCTGGCGGCGTTGAATCGCACGATCGACTGGGAGCAGGCTCTGTTCGTCACGCTGGGAAAGCCGCTCGGTGCGCCCGCCGAGCGCGCGCAGCTCGTGCAGGGCTACGTGGATCTTTCGGAGATGGCCAAGGCGGTGCTGAACGAGTCCACGCTGCTGATCGATCGCGAGGTCAACAGGGTTCGCGAATCGGCCGCGGACACGCAGCGGCTGCTGTATCTGCAGCTATACGCCGCGCTCCTGCTCGGACTGCTGATCGCCGCCCTGTTCGCTTTTCTCATCGCACGGCCGATCGGACAGCTCGACCGCGCGATCCGCCAGCTCGGTGCGGCGGAATTTTCCATCCCGATCCGCGTCCAGGGGCCAGGCGATCTCGAATACCTCGGCGAGCAGCTCGAGTGGCTGCGGCGCAGGCTGGTCGCACTGGAAGAGCAGAAACTGCGCTTTCTGCGCCACGTGTCCCACGAGCTCAAGACGCCGCTCACCGCGCTGCGCGAGGGCACGGAGCTGCTCGCCGATGGAACGGCGGGCACGCTTTCCGCCCAGCAGCGCGAGATCGTCTCCATCCTGCAGGTGAACGGCGTGCAGCTGCAGCGCCTCATCGAGGACCTCCTGGACTACCAGCGCACGGTCGCGGCGATCGGCCAGATCGACCGCAAGCCGCTCGACGTTGCGGACGTCGCCAGGGGAGTCGCCGAGACGCACAAGCTCGCGGCCGCGGCGCGCTCGATCAAGCTGGAAGTGTCCGCGTATCCGACGCCGGTGCTCGCCGACCGCGACAAGCTGCGCACGCTGCTCGATAATCTCGTGTCGAATGCGGTCAAGCACTCGCCCGTGGGCGGCACGATCACGATCGGAGTCTCGCAGTCCGAGGGCGCAGCGTATGTCGACGTGATCGACCGCGGTCCGGGCATCGCACACGAGCATCGCGAGAAGGTGTTCGACTGGTTCTTCCGGGGGGCGCGGGCACCAGGCGAGCGGATTCAGGGCAGCGGCCTCGGCCTGGCCATCACGCAGGAGCTGGTGCGCGCGCACGAAGGGACGATCGAGCTGGTCGACGCTTCCGCAGGTGCGCACTTCCGCGTCAAGCTGCCGATCGGCGAGGGCAACGCGTGAGTTCCGGGCGATCCGTGATCGGAGCACTGCTCTGGAGCGTCGCGGCGCTCGTGCCCGTAGCTTGCACTGCGCCGGGGACGGTCCAGGGGACGGGCCAAGAGACGGTCCAGGGGACGGGCCAAGAGGCGGTCCAGGGGACGGGCCAAGAGGCGGTCCAGGAGAATGTGCAAGAGACGGTCCGGATCCCCATTCCCGAGGACATGCAGCAGCTCGCGGATCTGGTGGGCTACTACGGTCGCGTGGCGGCGATGAAGCCCGAAGAGCAGCGCCGCGAATACATGGCCGCCGGCCAGAACTTTTCCCGGGATCCCAGTCCCTACAACCGCATTCGCGTCGCACTGCTGGTCGCGATGCCGGGCACGACATTTCAGGACGACGTGCGGGCGATGAACCTCCTGGAGCCGTACTCCCGGGCGGGGCCGACTTATGACAAGCTGCGCCAGTTCGGGGCAATCTTGCACGTACAGATCGCAGAAAGTGTGAAGGCGCGTGGACGCGCCGAGCAACTCAGGGTGCAACTCGACGCGCTACGCGCGATCGAACGAACCATCATCGAGCGAGGGCAGCCGGCACCGGCGGCAAAACAATGACACCGAATTTGAACATTGCAAGGACTCCAGTGACTCAACACAACGTACTGATCGTCGACGACGACCCCGACATCCTTAAGCTGCTCGGCATGCGGCTTTCGGCGGCAGGCTACGCAGTGCATTCCGCCGAAAGCGGTGAAAAAGCGCTTGCTTCGATCGCTGTCGCGCGGCCGGAAGTGGTGATTACCGATCTCAAGATGGGCGGCATGGACGGGCTGGCGCTCTTCGATGCGATCCGCACGTCGACGCCTACGCTGCCGGTGATCATCCTGACCGCGCATGGAACCATTCCCGACGCCGTGGATGCGACCCGGCGCGGTGTATTCGGATTCGTCCCGAAACCTTTCGACGGGAAGATTCTCCTCGACCAGGTTGCGCAAGCGATCCGGCTCTCGGTGGGTGCGCCGACGGCGGAAGGCGAGGCGTGGCGCGCCGGAATCGTGACTGCGAATCCTGTGATGGAGGATTTGCTCCGGCAGGTGCATCTCGTTGCCCGCTCGGATGCGTCGGTGCTGATCTTCGGCGCCAGCGGTACGGGCAAGGAACTGCTCGCGCGTGCGATTCACAGCGCGAGCCCGCGATCTGCGGGGCCAATCGTCACTGTCAATTGCGCGGCGATTCCGGAGCCGTTGCTCGAATCCGAGCTGTTCGGGCACCGCAAGGGCGCGTTCACGGGCGCGAGCTACGATCACAAGGGCCTGTTCCAGGCGGCGGACGGCGGCACGATCTTTCTCGACGAGATCGGGGACATGCCTCTCGCCCTGCAGGCGAAGCTCTTGCGGACCCTTCAGGACCGCGAAGTGCGGCCGGTCGGCGCGACGCAGACGGTTTCCGTGGACACACGGATCGTCTCGGCGACGCATCGCGATCTCGAGGGGCGCGTGGCGAACAGCGACTTCCGCGAGGATCTCTACTATCGGCTGAACGTCGTGTCGTTCAGGCTGCCGGCGCTGGCCGACCGCCGCGAGGACATCGTCCCCCTCGCGCTGCACTTTCTCAAATCGGTCGCGCTGCGCTACGCGAAGGACGTGCGCGCGTTTGCGCCCGAGGCGCTCGAGCTCTTGATCGGTGCGCCCTGGCCGGGTAACGTCCGCCAGCTCCAGAACGTGATCGAGCAGTCGGTCGCACTCTCGACCGGCACGATCATCCCTGCCACGCTGGTGCAATCCGCGCTGCGGGCAGAACCGCAGGGATTGACGCCGCTGGACGAGGCGAAGCGCGCCTTCGAGCGCGACTATCTGATCCGGCTGCTGCGGATCACGGGCGGAAACGTGACGAAGGCCGCGCGCCTTGCACGGCGCAACCGGACGGAATTCTACAAGCTGCTCGAGCGCCATCAGCTGCAGCCTGCGATGTTCAAGGAGGCCTGGCAGAGCGCATGAAGCCCTTCCTTCCTGGCGTGTGCTTCCGCCGCGGCCGCCTCGCCGCGGTGTCGCTGCGCCCGATCGACTGCTGGCCGGTTGCGGTCGCACTCGTGCTCGCTGCGTGCGGATCATTCGAACCGGTCCGGCCGGGTGCCGAGGACCCCGAAACCGTGACGCGCACCATCAATCTCTCGGGCTTTCCACCGGAGTTCCGGCGCGGATTCACCGACGGCTGTACCGCCGCCCGTGCCGGGCAATCGGGCATGCGGCCGAAGGAAGGTGGGCAGTACGGGGTCGGTTGGCACGACGGGTTCGATTACTGCAGCCCGCAAAAAGCCCACTAGTTCACGTTCGGTAGCACGCGAAGGCGGGTTCGCCGCCTGCCGCTATGGTGTCGGGAGCGCGTCGCGCCGCACGCGGCGCGCATGCTGTCGTCCACTGGCGACAGCGCAACCTGCTGAAGGGCGGGCACTCACGCGAGTAGCGCACGTCGGCCGTCGGGGTGAGGCGACATCGCGGAGGGATCGCGGCGCTGCACACTTGCTTCCAACTCTCTGATCGACAAAGAAAACCCGCTCCTGGCACGCGCATTGCGCGGAGAAGGAGGTCTAGCGGAGGAGTTGGCCTTATGGAGGAGACCGAGAAAAAGCGGTTGCATCCCGTTGTGGCGGGAGCGGCCGTCGCGGTGCTGATCGTGAGCCTCGTGGGCATCGGTGCCATGTCGGGACGCGCACCGCTTCTCGGCGCGCGCGCGCTACACGAAGCACCGGAATCCACAGCGAAGCAGTTCGATGCAGCGCGTTCAGCTGCGCCGCCGCCCGAGCGCGCCGCCGGGACGCAACTTTGCGACACGTGCGGCACAGTGGAGTCGGTACGCGCGCATGTGGTGAGAAGCGACAGCAGCGCAGAGGGAAGGAGGGCGGGCAGCGCGGCGGGTGGCGTCGTCGGCCGTCAGCAGACCGTCCATCGCGTGACCATCCGGATGGATGACGGCTCGTACCGCACGATTTCGCTGCCAATCGAACCCGGGTACGGGGTCGGCGAAAAGGTGCGCATCATCGACGGTTCGGTCGTCGCGCGCGAGTAGCGACGCACTCGCGCCGTCGGTCCAAAGACTCCCTGGAGAGCCCCTCCGAGCGAACGCAAGTTTCGAGCTCTCCGCTTAAGCCCGCTTCCCTCCCACGCGGGCTTTCTTTTGTACGTCCGCGCAGTGCGCGTCCACGCCCGCGCCGCAAATCCGGTGGAAAATCACACTCGTCCCGGCTTGTCACAGATTTTAACGTTTGGGCGGTACCTCTCTCCGGAGGCGTGGCATACACTTGCCGGGCCTAGCCTGATCGCATGCCAACGGCATCGGTCAGGGGAAGCGTAAGCGGGGAGAGTGGGCGCAAGGCCCCTCTTTAAACACGGCGGGACATTGGGTCCCGCCGTTTTTTCTGTTCCAGAGAACGTTGC
The DNA here is from genome assembly GCA_049691875.1 of Burkholderiales bacterium. Classification (GTDB taxonomy): domain Bacteria; phylum Pseudomonadota; class Gammaproteobacteria; order Burkholderiales; family SG8-39; genus JAABRB01. Next base: position 6,611 of record JBAVOG010000102.1, read on the forward strand.
CGGCCTGATCGGCAACTTACCAGTGATCGGGGTGCACGAGGGGGCTTGCCCCCTCGTAGCGCGAAAACTGCCTAGGGAAACTCTGAAATACCTCGTGTTCTCGTCATCGTATCAGCGCGGTAAACGTTGATCGAGTATGACGACGAGGAGGGGTTCGATGAATCAACAAGCACTTTCGATGATGGGCTACTTC
>JBAVOG010000103.1:0-3844 GCA_049691875.1 Burkholderiales bacterium
ACCCGCCGCGCGGCGGCGCGGGCCGCGCGCGGGCAGGTAGCGCATCCGGCGCGCTCAGCGCTTCACGCCGATGACTTTCCAGTCCTGCACCCGGACGATGGTGTTCTTCGCCGGATCCCAGTGCCACACCCGGTAGTACTGTGCGGTACGGAAGTGATTGGTCTTGGTCCACTCGAGCGGCCCGCCGCGCAGCCCCTTGAGATCGACCTTGAGATTGCTCATTGCCGCCGCGACCTTCTTGGGCGTCGGCGGCCAGGTCGTCTTCTTGAGTGCGGCCTCGAGCACGAGTCCCGCCACGAAGCCTTCGGTCAGGTAGGACGTCGGGTACTTGAGCCCGGCGCGATGTGCGATCGCACGCATTTGCGCGTGGGCGGGCAGGTTGTCTTCCATGAACGCGTTGGTCCCGATGACGTAGAACTTGCCGTCCTTGATGCGATCGAGTTCCTCCTCGGCATTCAGGTGCGCCCAGCTGACGTAGCTTCCGTTCCAGCCCAGCCGCCGCAGCGCCTCGAACGTTCGAACCTGGGATACCCACGGCGACCACGAGAACACCCAGTTCGGGTCGGCGTCCTTGATCTTGGTGGCAAACGGCGTGTAGTCGGGCGTCGGAGGCGGCGTGTACTGCGTGCCGACCGTCTTCATGCCGAGCGAGGCGGCGTATTTTTCGGCGTGCTCGATCCCGGTTCGCACCAGCGGTATCGCCATCCCCGCGAAGGCGATGTTGACCGGGCCGCCGGCCGTCGACTTGATGAACGAGAGCGCGGCTTCCGAATCGAGGTTCGCGCTATAGGCCGTCGAGCAGAACTGCAATGGATCGGCCGGCGGGAAGGTCGCTGGCGGACACACGCCGCCGGCGTAGAGGAGCGGCACGCCGGCGCGCTTGGACTCCGCCACCATCGGCGCGTAGGTGGACGAGAGGCTCGTGTTGACGAGCAGGATGACACCGTCCTGCGCTATCAGCTTCTTCGCATTCGTGGCGGCTTTCGAGGGCTGGGCCTGGTCGTCGAGAATCAGGAGCCGGACCTGCTTTCCGTTGAGGCCGCCCTGCTCGTTCACGGAATCGATATAGGCCTTCATCGACTCGACGATCGGCGCATATCCACTCGCCACCGGGCCTGTCATGGCACCCGATACGCCGACCACATAGGCGTCCTGGGCAAGCGCCGGCGCGGCGACCAGGGCCGCGGCGACCGGAACCGCCAGTGCAAGATTCCTTATTCGCTTCATCATGGCTGTCTCCTCCTTTTTTGTGTTGCTTGTCGAATTCTACTCTCGGCCGACTACATTTCCGGCGCCGGCCGCGAGCAGCCTCTCTTCGCTGTCGTCATACATGGCGTCGACCAGCTCGCGAAATCGCTCGATCATCAGCGTGCGCTTGACCTTGCGCGTCGGCGTGACCGGCTCGCCTTCCTCCTCCGGATCGAGTGCCTTGGGCAGGATGCGGAACGCCTTGAGCTGCTCGACGCGGGCGAGCTCGGCGTTCGCGCGCGCCACCTCGCGTTCGAGAAGCTGGCGCACTTCCGGGTTCTGGGCGAGGCTCGTGAATCCGGTATACGCGACATTGTGGCTGCGCGCCCAGTCCGATACGGCATCGAAGTCGATCTCGATCAGCGCAGTCAGATATTTCTTGCCGTGACCGATGACCATGGCCTCGGCGACATACGGGCTCGCCCGCAGCAGATTCTCGATGAATGCCGGCGAGAGCGACTTGCCGCCCGACGTGACGATGAAATCGCGCGCGCGATCGATCAGCCGCAGCTCTCGCGCCGCGGAAGCGGAAGGTGTTTCCCCTCCTTGCGAAGGAGGGGACGTGTCTTCTTCCCCTCCTCTCCGAGGATGGGCACCGCCGGAGGCGGCGGGGTGGTGGTCGGCACCTGCTTCGACCCACTCGCCGATGTCGCCGGTGCGCAACCAACCGTCGTCGCCCTTGATCTCCCGCGTCGCCGCGGGATTGCCCCAGTAGCTGTCGAAGAGATCGGCGCTGCGCACCAGGATCTCGCCGCGATTCGTCGCGTCCTCGGAGAGCTTCACTTCCCATCCGGGCGGCATGGTCCCGACCGTGCCCGGACGCGGGAACCGTCCGCGCTGCCCGGTGATGATCCCGCCCCCGGTCTCGGTCTGACCGTAGAGCTCCATCGTGTTCACGCCCCAGATCTGCCAGAGCGCCATGGTCTCCGGCGGCAGCGGGGCGCCGCCGGCGACGAGCAGCTCGACCTCGTCGAGTCCGATCTTGTTGAGCAGCGGCCGGAACACGGCGCGCTTCGCGAGCGCGTAGGCAATGGTGGCGGCTGACCGGCCTTCCCAAAGCCCACGAACGTGCCGCCGGCCGATCCGCATCGCGACCTCGTAGGCTCCGCGCTTGACAGCCGAAGTGCCCGCGATTCCCACGAGGACCTGCGACGCGAACTTCTGCAGGTAGCGCGGTACCGTGAAGAGCACCGTCGGGGCGATATCGAAGATCGTCTGGGGCAGATCCTCGACGCTTTCGCCGTAGTGCGGCACCATTTTCGACAGGAGCGGCAGCGTGACGGCGATGTCGCGCCCGAAGATGTGGCAAAGCGGCAGGTAGGCGACGGTTCGATGCGTCCGCTCGGCCAGGGTCGAGTAGTGCACGACCATGTTCGCCGCCGCTGCGAGGTGCGTGCCGTGCGCCACGAGCGCGCCCTTCGGATGCCCCGATGTGCCCGAGGTGTAGACGATGAACGCACCCGCGGCGGGATCGATTGCGCGTCCAAGCCGCTCCAGCTCGTCCACGCCGACCGCGCCCACGGTTTCGAAAAGCTCCGCGAACGACCTGAGCTTGGGATGCTCGTACGCGAACATCGCGGAGTCGTCGATCACGACGATCCAGCGCAGCGCCGGAAGCTCGTCCGCGAACGGAAGGATCTTGTCGACGTACTCCTGGTTCTCGGCGACGAAGATCGTCGCGCCGCCGTCGCGCATCTGGTACTCGACTTCCGCTGCGGACGCGGTCGGATAGATGCCGTAGGTGATCGCGCCGAGCGCCTGTGCGCCGAGATCGCACAGGATCCACTCTTCGCAGGCGTCGCCCATGATCGCAATGCGTTCGCCGGTCGCGAGACCGAGCTCGGCGAGCGCCCGCGCCGTGCGCGCGACGAGCTCCGCATATTCGCGCCAGGTCCGCTCGCGATACAGCCCGAGGTGCTTGGCGCGATAGGCAACCGTGTCGGGCTCGCGGCGCGCTCGCTCGGCGATCATCAGCGGCGCGCTCTTGCCACGCAACTCCGCATACCATGACGCAGCGTCACGCATCGTCGCGCACTTCGTTGCCGCGGCTTGCGCCGCCGGCTCTCAGCGTTGCCAATTCATGTTCCTCCACGTGCCCGCGTGGTGATTGTCCATTGATACGATTCACCGATCAACCTCCGCACATCGCCGCCCCGACATCGCGTGGTGCGCCCGGCGCGGGAGTCATGTGTGCGCGTCCCGGTCGGTGAGAAGACGAATTGGCGATAGAATTCCGCAAACGCGGCCGCTGATGGGGCAACCCGTCGCGGAATATCTTCTGGCGCAAGGAGCCTCCCATGACCAAGCTGCCCGACGGGCGCCCGCCGTTCCGTGCCGACCACATCGGAAGTCTGCTGCGTCCGGCAAACCTGCGCCAGGCGTTTCGCCGGCACGCGGCGAAGGAGATCGACGACGCGGCGTTTCGCGCGATCCAGGACGCGGCGATCCGCGATGTCGTGAAGCTGCAGGAGGACTGTGGCCTCGGCGTCGTTACCGACGGCGAGTTCCGGCGCGTCTCGTACTGGGCGCGCTTCGTGTTTCTGACCGAGGGCCTCACCGTCAAGGAGGCGCTCTTCAAGTTTCACGACGAGCACGG
>JBAVOG010000104.1:0-10906 GCA_049691875.1 Burkholderiales bacterium
CGCGATGGATTTCCGGTGACCCAGCGGTTGTCGTACTGGATCGGACTCACGGCGCAGCAGGGTGTCCTGAATGAAGATGCAGCGCGCTGGCTGCTTCCCGGCGGAGTGGCGCCGCGACCAGGCGCGCGCCTGGCTCACCCTGGCCTCGCGCGATGCATCGAATCGATCGCGGATGGCGGCCGCGCGGGCTTCTATGAAGGCGACACCGCTCGCGAGCTCACGCGCTTCGCGCACGAGCACGGAGGATTCTTTACCGAGGCGGATTTTCGCGCGCAGCGCGCGCGATGGGGCACGCCGATATCCGGCCGCTACCGCGGGGTCACGATCTACGAGACGCCCCCCCCGACGCAGGGATTCACCGTGCTCGAAATGCTCAACCTGCTCGAGCCGTACGAGGTCGCGAAGTGGCCGTTGCTCGGTGCCGACCACGTGCACTATCTCGTTCAGGCGAAGCAGATCGCCTATCACGACCGTGACACCTGCATGGCAGACCCGGCTTACGCGGTCGTTCCCATCGAGCGGCTGATCTCGCGCGCATATGCCGATGCACGTCGCAAGCTGATGGACCCCAAGCGCGCCATTCCGTGGGACAAAGTGCCCTCGTACGGCAGCCTGGCGGGCGACACCGTCTACGTCGCGGCCGTCGACGCCGAAGGCAATGCAGCGTCGCTTATCCAGAGCCTCTATGGCTTTTTCGGCTCGGGGATCATGGCCGGAAAAACGGGCATCTTCCTGCAGAACCGGGGCGCGTACTTCTCGCTCGATCCGACGCATCCGAATCGACTGGAGCCCGGCAAGCAGCCCTTGCACACGCTCATTGCCTCCCTCGCATTTCAGGGCGATCGCCTGTGGCAGGTTTTCGGCTGCATGGGCGCGGACGGGCAGCCGCAAATTCACGTACAGGCGTACATCGCGACGATCGATTACGGCCTGAACATCCAGCAGGCCATCGAGGTACCGCGCTTTCTCTCCGGTCGGCTCGCCCTCAGCGAGCCGCGCGACATGTTGCACGTCGAGGATCGCTATCCTCCCGAAACGCTCACCGAGCTCGAGCATCGCGGTCACGTCGTGGACCGCTGGGCGCCATGGAACGAGCTGGCAGGCCACGCGCATGGAATCTCGATCGACTCCCACACGGGCATGAGGATTGGCGGCGCCGACCCGCGCAGCGACGGCGTTGCGATTGGGTATTGAAGGGTATTGATCGATTGCCTCCCAGTGCGGGAGGCGGGACCGGTTCAACAGGGCACGGACGTCGAAGGAACGCACGCCGAAAACCGAACGGACTTCACGTGCCCAAAACGCATCGTTGCCGGGGATTTCGTTTCCGGGCGAAACAAGGTGCGCTGCAGCGATTGCATTCACCAACCAAAAGGACTCAAAAGAACAACGGCTTAATTTCGCTTCGTGGTCGGGCACGAATCCTGCAGCCACCCGGCAAATAAGCTACATCAGGGCAGCCTCCGTGCGAGATTGCCGATTTGCACCAGACTAAGGAGGACGCGTCGACTCGAGTGGCTTTGGCCCGCACTGCGGACCTTTGAGCGAGAACCCATCGGCCTCTCAAGCCATAGCGTGGCGCGCATCCATGTTGTGATTCGATGGCGGTTCCGTTAGTGCGCTCGGACGGCGATAAAAGTATTTCCCGGTCGCTTGCCCGTGATGGGGGGCAACCGGGTCAACAGGAGGAGGGCAATATGGCACCCGTGGACGACAGCATTTACGACGAGAAGCACCGCGCGCAGGTCGACGCCATGGTCAAGGCGGAGGAGCGGTACCTGGCCGCCCGCAAGGCCGAGCTCGAAGACTGCGACTGCAAAGACGGAATGTTCCCCAATCCCGGCGCGGCGATGGGCAGGCGCAAGTTCATGCTGACTGGTGCCGCATTGGCCAGCGTGGGCGCGGCGGGGATGCTGCCCCGAATGAGCGCCGCGGCAGCGCCTCCGGGCGCCGTCGAGTATCCGGTGGCCGCCGATCCAACCAGGATTCAGGGACGCGGCGTCGGCGAGGACGGCGGCTACGGCACCCGGTCCCAGTTCCAGACGGAGGTCCGCTGGCGCTATCCGACTCCGACAACCCAGTCGTCCTGGTCGATGACTCCGCTCGAGCACGAATACGGGATTCTGACGCCGTCGGGACTGCACTTCGAGCGTCACCATGGTGGCGTCCCTACGATCGATCCGGCGCAGCACACGCTGCTGATTCACGGGATGGTCAATCGGCCACGCAAGTTCACGATGGCAGACCTGCATCGCTATCCCTCGGTCTCGCGGTTCCACTTCATCGAATGTTCGGGCAATGGCCTGACCGAATGGTCTGCGCCGAGGCTGAAGACCGTCCAGGGAACCCACGGGCTGCTGAGCACGTCGGAATGGACCGGCGTGCCGCTGAAGATCATCATCGACGAGCTGGGTCTCAAGGATGGCGCCAAGTGGGTGCTGGCCGAAGGCGCCGATGCGGCGGTCATGACGCGCAGCATTCCGCTCGAGAAGATCTACGACGATGCGCTCCTCGCGTACGGCCAGAACGGCGAAGCCATCCGCCCCGAGCAAGGCTATCCCTTGCGTCTGCTCCTCCCGGGCTGGGAAGGCAATACTCACATCAAGTGGCTGAGGCGCCTGGAGGTGAGCGACGTCCCGTACATGACGCGCGAGGAGACCTCGAAGTACACGGACCTGCTCGCCGACGGCAAGGCGCGCCAGTTTTCGTTCGTCATGGAAGCGAAGTCGGTCATCACCTTCCCGTCCGGGGAGATGAAGCTGCCGGGCGCCGGGTTCTACGAGATTTCCGGACTCGCCTGGTCCGGGCGCGGCCGGATCCGGCGCGTCGAAGTGTCGACCGACGGCGGCACGACGTGGGCGGATGCGCATCTCACCGATCCATCCATGCACATCTGCACGGTGCGTTTCCGCCTGCCATGGATGTGGAACGGCGGGCCGGCGATCCTGCAGAGCCGGGCCACGGACGAGACCGGCTACGTGCAGCCCACCATCAAGCAGCTGATCGGCGTGCGCGGATTGAACGGGCCGCTCGGCTCCATTTACCACTTGAACGGGATTCAGAGCTGGCAAGTCGCCGCAGACGGAGGAGTGACCAATGTCCACCATTTCTAAAGTCGCATTCGCGTTGGCAGCACTTGGCGTGAGTACCGGGGTGGCGTCCGCCGATAAGTTTGGCTTCGGCACGACGCCCGCCGAGGCGGAGCTCAAGGCGGCCGTTTTCGCCTGGCCGGCCGACGGTCGGGACCTGCCGCCCGGAAAGGGCACTTACGAAGAAGGAAAGACCGTCTACGCCGAGAAATGCTCGGCCTGCCACGGCCAGAAGCTCGAAGGCGTGCCCACCGCCGGGATCGGCGGCGACAAGCTGATCGGCGGTCGCGGGAGCCTGGTCGGCGGAAAGCCGGTGAAGACCATCGAGAGTTACTGGCCGTATGCGACGACCGTGTTCGATTACGTCAGGCGGGCGATGCCGTTCAATGCCCCGGGCTCGCTGACCGACAGCGAAGTCTACGCGGTGACCGCCTACATCCTGGGGGAGGCGAACATCGTCGGCAAGGGCGAAGTGATCGATGCACAGTCGCTTGCAAAGGTGAAGATGCCGAACCGCGACGGTTTCATTCCGGATCCGCGGCCCGACGTCAGGAATTACTGAACCGGCCGCGGCACCAGCCGGGCGGCATCAACTTCCCGGCTTCATTTGCCCGACACCGGCGACTCTGCGGCTCGTGTGCCCGCGTCCGGCGCGTGCGCACTCGCGGCATGCAGCGTCGCCGGCGCGTCGGACGAATTGATGCAAGTATCGGACAGCTGTGGCGCCCTGTTTCCATTGGAAACACCGCCGGGTTTCGGCCCGTGCAGCACGGATCCCAAGAATCCGTTGTGAAACCACACTGTTATGCGGGAAATGCCGGATGGCATGAAACCTGCGTAACGGCTTAAGATTTGGCGACTTGATTGGCAAGGAGATAGCACATGCCGAGAAACGCAAGCGAATGGGCCGCGCCGCCCAAGTTCCCGCCCACCCATTATGTCGATGCACGGATCTACAGCGACCCGGAAATCTTCGAGGAGGAGAAAGAGAAGGTCTTTCGACCCTGCTGGATCATTGCCTGCCATGAATCCGAGGTGCCGAACGCGTACGACTACCGCCTGTTCACGCATCCCTCCGGGGTGCCGCTCATCGTGGTCCGCGGCGACGACGACAAGGTGCGGGCCTTCTACAACATATGCCCGCATCGCGGGAACGCAATTCTCTACGATCCGTCCGGCAATGCGAAGCGCATGACCTGCATCTTTCACCAGTGGTCGTTCGACACGCGCGGATCCTGCGTCGACATATCGCGCGCGGAACAGGGCTACCAGGACCGCTTCTCAAAGGCCGACGCCTCGCTCCGCGAAGTGAAGTGCGAGGTCGGCTTCGGCGGCTTTTGCTGGGTGAACCTCGACGACGGGAGCTGCACGTTGCGCGAATTCATCGGCCCCGGGCTCGACCTGCTGGAGCCGCACATGCAGGAGCCGATGGAGGTCTTCCACTTTCACAAGGCGGTGGTGAACACCAACTTCAAGCTCTGGCACGACACCAACAGCGAGTTCTATCACGACTTCCTGCACTACTTCAATCGCATCACCGGAATGATGCAGCCGGGCTACTTCGACCGGAAGTACACGGGCTATCCGAATGGACACGCGTCCGTTGGCTCGATGTCGATCAAGTACGACGCCTACGATGGAAGCTCGGAGCGGATCGGCTGGCCGGGGCTCGCACCGGGCGGATGGATCCTGATCGACATATTCCCCGGAATGACCTACAACCTGCGCACCTCCGTCATGCGGATCGACACATCGATTCCGCTCGGGCCGGACAAACTGCTGATCGAATTCCGCGGGCTCGGCCTCAAGCGCGACACCGCGGAAGAACGCGCGAAGCGGATCTTCGATCACAACACGATCTGGGGACCGTTCGGCCGCAATCTGCACGAGGATCTGCTCGGCGTACACGGCCAGGGCATCGCGATGAGCCGCGGCACGGATGCAAAGTGGGTGCTCCAGGGTCGCGAAGAGAACAGCACGATTCACGACGAGGTCGGAATGCGCCACTACTACGCCGAGTGGGGACGGCGGATGGGCCGCCCCGCATACGACCCGTTCCGTCAGGGGAACCCGGGTTCAGTGCGGGCTGCCGCGTGATTCTCGCAACGCGCGCGAAGAGTGTGCGCAGCGTATCGTGGGGGCGCGGGGCTCGCCGGATCGATCCGTGCGGCAAGTCGACGCGCCTCGCCAAGGAAGGACCATGACAATACTTGAGCAGCGTCACGCGATCCAGGAACTCGTATACAAGACCTGTCTCGCGCTCGATGCGAAGGACTGGAAAGGCTTTCTCGACTTGTGCGATCCGGGGTTCCGATACACGATCTCCACGTTCAGCCCGGAGATCAAGCGCGACATGGTGTGGCTCGACCACGACCGGGGCGGAATGGAGACGCTGTTCGGCAACCTGCCGAAGCACAACAGCGATCACTCGCCCATCACGCGGCACGCCACGGTCTACACCGTGCTTATCGACGACGCGAAGCAGCAAGCCGACGTCGTGAGCGCGGTGCAGGTTTTCCGCACCAGGCTCGATGGCGGCGCGACCGAACTTTTTGCGGTCGGGCACTTCCACGACACCGTCACGCTGAACGGTGGAAGCCCGAAGCTCGCCAAGCGGACCGTGCGTCTCGATACGCGCCTGCTCGGGTTCGGTTACCACATCCCCTTCTGAAGCAATCCCACGAGCGTCGATGAGAGTCCAGCTGAACGCCCGCAACCGCGCATTCGAGTTCGGAGCGGAACCCGGCGAGAAGATCCTCTACGCCGGGCTCGGCGCGCGGATTGCCCTGCCGTACGAGTGCGGGACGGGGACTTGCGGCACCTGCAAGGCACGGCTCGTCGATGGCGCGATCGAGGACAGCTGGCCGGACGCACCCGGAAGGAAGCACCTGAAAGCCAATCAGGACGAGTTTCTGATGTGCCAGTGCGCGGCGACCAGCGACGTGACCGTCGAGGTCGCAAGCTTCGTGTACGCGATGGACTCCGGAGCGTGCCCGGTGACCGCGATCGGAGGCGAGATTATCGCTGCCCGGCAGCTGACCCACGACGTGATGGCGGTGGAGATCGCGCTGGACCGCCCGCTCGAGTTCGACGCCGGCCAGTTCATGGCGGTGGCCGTGCCTGGCATCCCCGGCCATCGCGGCTACTCCATGGTCAGCTTCGATCGGCAGGCGCGCAGGCTGGAGTTCGTGATCAAGAAAAAGCCGGGGGGCGGAATCTCGGAATGGCTCTTCGCGGGCTCGCGGAAAGGCAGCGCGATTCAGATGATCGGCCCGCTCGGTCAGGCGACTTTCTACCCCAGCCTGAGCAAGGACATCCTGTGCGTCGCAGGCGGAAGCGGCATTGCCGGCATGATGTCGATCCTCGCGCGCGCGCGCCAGGAACGCTATTTCGAACGTCGCCGCGGGTACGTGTTTTTCGGCGTTCGGACGATGCAGGACGCGTTCTATCTCGCCGAGCTTGCAGAGCACCGGATAAACGCCCCGGACTCACTCGAAGTGACTGTCGCGCTCTCGGAAGAGGACGTTTCGCCTGAAATGAAGGCGCGGCATCCGACGCTCAAATTCGAACGTGGTCTTGTCCACGATGTGGCGAAGCGCGCCATGCAGGGACGATTCGAGGGCATCCGCGCCTATCTCGCCGGACCGCCCCCGGCGGTCGACGCCGCGATCCGCTTTCTGCTCCTCGAAGCGCGGTTGACGGCCGACAACATTCGCTACGACAAATTCAGCTGAGCGCGATGGGCAAACAATTCGTCTGCCGACTTGCTGACATCCCCGCGAACGGGATGAAAGAGTGCAAAGCCGAGGGAGGGTTGGCGCTGCTCGTCGCAAACTCCGGAAAGGAGTATTTCGCCTACCAGGCAATATGCCCGCACCAGGAAGTCGCCCTGTGCGAGGGGCTCTACGACGGCTCGATACTCACCTGCCACATGCATCTTTGGCAGTGGGACATTCGCAGCGGCAGCCCGATCGGGCTCGCGGAGGCGCCGCTCGAGAAATTCGACCTGTCCGTCGAGGGCGAATCCGTGTACGTCGAGTCGAAGAGCGCGCTCGACGTCGGGGAGCTTTTTACCGGCGCGTCGCACGCGACCCTCGATGCGCTCGCTGCGCTCGCAAAGCGCGAAGAATATGCGCCGGGGGCGGTCGTATACCAGATCGGGGATCCGGCGGACGACTTCTTCGTGCTCGATTCGGGGCGCGTCGAATTTCAGATCGGCCGGGACGAGCGCACCAGCCCGGCCGGGTTCATGCTGCGCAAGGGCGAGGTGTTCGGGTGGGCTGCGCTGCTCGACAGCTATCCCCGCCGCATAGCGAGCGCGCTGTGTCACGAGCATTCGATACTGCTGAGGATCAATGGAACCGAGGCGCTCAAGGTGCTGGAAAAGGATCCGCCTTCCGGATTTCTAGTGATGCGCAGGCTTTCGTCCCTCATCGCGCGGTATCTCGCCGAATCCGGTGTGAAATAAGCGGGAGAACGCCGAACGGGAGAAACGTTTTAGGCAGACGGACCAATACCAACAAGCCGTCGGGTGCAGTACCGGTGTAATCGCAACTGGTCCAACAAAGGAGGACGAAATGAAAAGGAAGACTCTGTTCCACTGGGCGCTGGCTTTTCTCGCGCCTTACCTCGCCAGCACTGGTTTGGCGCTGGCGGCCGACATCGACTTCGGCAAGCCGGGAACCCCGGTGAAGCTCGTCGTGGGGTACCAGCCCTACTACACCGAGTCGTGGTCCGGCGTCGTGATGCGTGGCAAGAAGTTCTACGAGAAGTACCTGCCGAAAGGATCCGAGGTCGAGTTCCAGATCGGCCTGCAGGGCGCCATCATCGTGAACAACATGCTCGCCGGGAAACAGTACATCGGGTACATGGGAGACATGCCGGCGATCGTTTCGACCACCAAGGAAAGCGTCGCAGACGTCCGGCTCGTGGCAACGCTCGGCCTGGGATTCGACCAGTGCAACATCTTCCTGGCGCGGAACGACGCACCGAAATTTCCAAGTTCCAAGGATGCGCTGAAGTGGCTCGACGGCAAGACGGTCGCAGTGCCGAAAGGCAGCTGCACCGACCGGTTCGCGCAGGCGACCTTCAAGAAGGAAGGAGTCAACCCGAAGGAGTACCTCAACCAGAACATCGAGGTGATCACCTCGAATTTCCGCGCGGGCAAGATCGACGCCGCGGTGATCTGGGAGCCGACCGCTTCGCGACTCGTGCTCGATGGGCTCGCGCGCAGAGTTGCCTCGGGTGCGAGCGTCGACGAAAACGACGGGGGGTTCCTGGCGATGCGCGCCGACCTCATCAAGCAACGGCCCGACGTGGTGAAGGCCTGGCTCGAGGCGGAGCTCGACGCGCAGCTCTTCCTCGCGGACCCGAAGAACGCGAACGAGATCATCAAGATGGCCAAGGAACAGACGACCGGCTTCAGCGAGCGGGCGCTGTGGTACTCCCTATACGGGTCGTACGGCGCGGATCAGGGGGGCACGAAGACGAGGATCAACCTTCCCTACACGTTCACCCCCCAGGCGCTCGACCTGATCGGCAAGGCCACGGTGTTCCTGCATTCGATCAAGACGATCAACGTGGACAAGCTGCGGCCGGATGCGATCATGCCGCAGTTCACCGAGCAGATCCTCAAGGAGCGCAATCTCAAGGCACCGATCGGGGATGTCGTCGCGCTTCCGGCCTCGGCCGCGCCGAAGTGATCGCCGTCCTCGCATGATCAGCGACCGGAACCCAGCCAGAAGCGTCGGCCGATGATCGACGCCACTCTGACACAGTCGCTCGGGGCGAATTCTCCGGCACCGGATCTCGGCGTGTACCGGGAGACGGTGCCGTTCCGCGAGGCGTCGGAGGCTCTCCTGCGCAGGATCGCAGGGCTGGGTCGTCGCACACGGTACGGCCCCGGGGAGCGCATCTACAGCGCGGGCGACGAGGCTGGCGACATCTTCGTCGTCGTCGCGGGGCGAATCGAGCATGTCTTTGCCCCGGAAGTCGGGGCGCGTGAAGCCCTGTTGCGGTTGACGCGCGGGGCCGTGTTCGGCTGGGCGGGGTTGCTGCTCGGTCAGACCAGGCGCCTGGCGACTTCGACGGCGATCGATGCGTGCGAGGTCATTCGCATCGATTCCGACGAACTGTTGAAGGCTCTCGAGGAGGAACCGGTCGAAGGGTACGCGGTGATGGAGCGATTCGCCGCGATGATCACCCACGACTTCACGGTTCCGGAGTTTCTCGCCCAGATCCGCCGCCTTTCCGGCCAGCCGCTTGCCGAAGAGATGACGAGATTCGGGCTCACCCTCTACCGGGTGTCGAGCTGGCTGAAGAGTCCGCGACCCTATCTGATGCTGATCGGCTTTGCCCTCTTCTTCGGATTCTGGTATCTCGCGGTCGAGGTCTGGAAGCTGCCGCGATTCCGCGAGATGCCCGGTATCACCGTCGTCCTGAAGGAGTGGCTCAACCCGAATCCCGTCTACGGACTCTCGGTCTACACGCCCGAGTACTACACGCACATCTGGATGAGCGTCTGGCGCGTGGCGCAGGCGTTTTTCCTCGCCACGGTCCTCGGCGTGCCGGTCGGATTGTTTCTCGGGTGGTCGCGGAAGTTCAAGGAGTACGTGTTTCCCGTCTTCGAGACGCTGCGCCCGATACCCATACTCGCCTGGGTGCCGCTCGCGATCGTGATGTTCATTTCGGTCGAATCGGCGGTGATCTACCTCACCTTCCTGGCATCGTTCTTTGCCACCGCACTGAACACGATGCTGGGAGTGCAGTCGATCGACGAATCCTACGTGCGCGCCGCGTCCTGCCTCGGGGCCAACCGGTGGCAGGTGTTCCGCCACGTGATCATCCCGGGTGCACTGCCTTTCATCTTCACAGGCCTGCAGATCTCGGTCGGGGTGTCCTGGTTTTCCCTGGTCGCCGCCGAGATGGTGTCGGGGCAGTATGGACTGGGGTACGTGATCAATACGTCGTACACGACAGTGCGCTACCCCACGATCTTCATCGGCATGATCACGCTGGGTATCGTCGGGTATGCGACGAGCGCACTGGTGCGCCTCGTCGGCGACTACCTGATGGAATGGAGAGTGCGCGAGCTTGCCCTGGCCGAACGCTAGCCGCTATGGACATGCAGATGACCGGAATTGAAGAGCGCACCGTGACACGTGGCCGGATCCTCATCGAGGACGTCGTCAAGATCTACGATCCGAAGGGTGCCGCGGTCATGGCGGTCGACCACTGCACGCTGGATATCGAAGCGGGCGAGATCTGCATGATCGTCGGCCCGTCGGGTTGCGGAAAGACCACGTTGCTGAACGCGATCGCCGGGTTTCACGAGATCACATCCGGGCAGATCCTGCTCGACGGCGAGGTCCTGTGCAGCGCCGAGCGGCCCAAGGCAGAGCCGGGACCCGACCGCATCGTGGTGTTTCAGAACGGCGCGCTGTTCCCCTGGAAGACGAATCTCGAGAACGTTATGTTCGGACCGGTCATGCAGGGACGGATGACGCGCAAGGAGGCGACGGACAAGGGGCGGGCGATGATGTCGGACGCGGGCCTGTCCGGTGTCGAGCACAACTACCCCGGGGAGGTCTCCTCCGGCATGCGCCGGCGCGTAGAGATCGCCCGCGCGCTGATGAACGAGCCCCGCGTCCTGCTGCTCGACGAACCGTACCGCGCGCTCGACTCGCTGACCAAGAGCGTGATGCACGAGGCGCTACTCGAGATCTACTACAAGAACAAGGTCACAATCTTCTTCATCACGCACGACCTCGAGGAAGCGATCTTCCTCGGGCACAAGGTGGCGATCATGACTACACGGC
>JBAVOG010000105.1:0-3538 GCA_049691875.1 Burkholderiales bacterium
GAATGCGTGCAGGCCTGCCCCACGGGCGCGCTGATGCCGGCGCGCGACGCGGCGCTCCAGGTCGCCGACCGGACGGTCGACTCGGTGTGTCCGTACTGCGGTGTTGGCTGCCAGCTCACATATCACGTCAAGGACAACCGGATCCTGCACGTCGAAGGACGCGACGGACCCGCGAACCAGGGGCGCCTGTGCGTCAAAGGCCGCTACGGCTTCGATTACGCGCATCATCGGCAGCGGCTGACGAAGCCGCTCATCCGCAAGACGGGTGCACCGAAATCGGCCGATTTCAAGATGGATCCCGACAACTGGCGCGACGTGTTTCGCGAGGCGACCTGGGAGGAGGCGCTCGACCGCGCGGCGGGCGGGCTAGCGCGCATTCTCGAGCGCGACGGCAAGGGTGCGCTGGCTGGCTTCGGTTCGGCCAAAGGGACGAACGAGGAGGCTTTCCTATTCCAGAAGCTCGTGCGAACGGGCTTCGGCTCGAACAACGTCGATCACTGCACGCGGCTCTGTCACGCCTCGAGTGTCGCAGCGCTGCTCGAGGGGATCGGATCCGGCGCGGTGTCGAATCCGGTCAAGGACGTCACCAAGGCCGACGTGGTGCTCCTCATCGGCGCGAATCCCACCGTGAATCACCCTGTCGCAGCGACCTGGATGAAGAACGCGATGAAGGGCGGCACGCGGTTCATCGTCGCCGACCCGCGCCGCACCGAGCTGGGACGCCACGCCTGGCGGTTCCTGCAGTTCAAGGCGGACACCGACGTGGCGCTGCTCAATGCGATGCTGCACACGATCGTCGAAGAGGGGCTCGTCAACGAGGCGTTCGTGCGCGACCGCACGGCCGGTTACGATGCGCTCGCCGCCAACGTGAAGGCATTCAGCCCCGAGCTGATGGCGCCGGTGTGTGGCATACCCGCCGAAACGATCCGCGAGGTGGCGCGCGCCTATGCGACCTCGAAGGGCTCGATGATCCTGTGGGGCATGGGAATCTCCCAGCACATCCACGGCACCGACAATGCGCGCTGCCTGATCGCGCTGGCGGTGGCAACCGGCCAGATCGGCCGGCCCGGCACCGGACTGCATCCGCTGCGCGGCCAGAACAACGTGCAGGGCGCCTCCGACTCGGGACTCATCCCGATGATGTATCCCGACTATCAGCGCGTCGACAACCCCGAGGCGAAGGCGCGGTTCGAAAAGCTGTGGGGCCGCGATCTCGCGCCGAAACCCGGCCTGACGGTGGTCGAGATCGTCAATGCCGCGCGCGAAGGGAAGATCCGCGGGATGTACATCATGGGCGAGAATCCGGCGCTCTCCGATCCCGATGCGCACCACGCGCGCGAGGGGCTCGCGAATCTCGAGCACATGGTGGTGCAGGACATCTTTCTCACCGAAACCGCCTACCTTGCCGACGTGGTGTTGCCGGCCACCGCGTGGCCCGAGAAGAACGGCACGGTGACGAACACCGACCGCCTGGTGCAACTCGGCCGCAAGGCGATCGAGCCTCCGGGCGAGGCGCGCGCGGATCTCTGGATCATCGTCGAGCTCGCGAAGCGCCTCGGCCTCGGCTGGACATACTCGCACCCGCGCGAAGTCTTCGACGAGATGCGCCAGTGCATGGACTCGATCGCCGGCATCACGTGGGAGCGCCTCGAGCGCGATTCCGCGGTGACCTATCCGTGCGAGAACGAGGGCGACCCGGGCGAGCCCGTGGTCTTCACCGAGCACTTCCCGACCGCGACGGGCCGCGCCAAGTTCGTTCCCGCGGACCTGATCGCAGCGAACGAGCAGCCTGACCGGAAGTACCCGTTGGTGCTGATCACCGGGCGCCAGCTCGAGCACTGGCACACCGGCGCGATGACGCGCCGCGCGGGCGTGCTGGACGCGATCGAGCCGGAACCCATGGCGTCCTTCCACCCGCTCGAGCTCGCGCGGTTGGGTGCGAAGCCAGGGGACATCGTGACGGTCGCATCGCGACGGGGAAGCATCTCGCTCTATGCGCGTGCCGATGAAGGCACGCCGAAAGGCGCGGTCTTCATCCCGTTCTGCTACTACGAGGCGGCCGCCAACACGCTCACCAATCCCGCGCTCGATCCGTTCGGAAAGATCCCCGAGTTCAAGTACTGCGCGGTGCGTGTGACCAAGGGCGGAAAGAAGCCCGTACAAGCGAGCTACGGCGGCGGACAGACGTTGCGCACGGCTACGATGCGCTAGCACGCCCGGGTGCGTTCGCTGCGCGCCACCCGCTTTCGCCTCGGCTCACCCGCAATCCCCGTTCGCCGGGCGGCGAGGCGCGTCCGCGCGGCTGCAGAGCGCGACAAAACAGGTAACATACGACTCCCATATCAATTGCGGGCCAGGGGGAGCACATGCCGGGCGACGGACGCAAGAAGCGAACCATCACCGAGATCCGCGATTCGAAGCGGACCGGCGAGAAGATGGTGTACACGTCGGTGCTCGACTACACGTCCGCGAAATGGGCTGAAGCGGCGGGCGTGGACGTGTGCGTGGTCGGCGACAGCCTGGCGATGACCTGCCACGGTCACCCGAACACCATCCCCGCCACCATGGACATGATGATCCTGCACTCGCAGGCCGTGCGCCGCGGCGCGCCAGACACTTTCGTGCTCGGCTGCATGCCATACCAGAGCTACAACACGATCGACCGGGCACTCACGAACGCTGCACGGTTCATGCAGGAGGCGCTGTGCGACGCGGTCAAGCCGCAGGGCGGCAAGAGCCAGGCGCACATCCTGAAGGCGCTGGTCGACGCCGGCATCCCGACCGCCTCGCACATCGGCCTCACGCCGCACACGATCGCGACTTTCGGCGGGTTCAAGATCCAGGGACGCACCGCCGACGCGGCGATGAAGATCCTGGCCGACGCGCTCGCAATCCAGGATGCCGGCTGCTTCATGCTCGAGTTCGAGGCGGTGCCGGCGAAGATCGCCAAGGTGATCAGCGCCGAGCTCGAGATCCCGACGATCGGCATCGGCGCCGGCGTCGGTACCGACGGCCAGATCCTCCTTTCCTACGACCTGCTCGGCGTCTTCACCGACTTCAAGCCGAAGTTCACGAAGCGCTACGCCAACCTGACCGAGGTCGCGGTGAATGGCCTGAAAGCGTACGTGAAGGAAGTCAAGGAAAGCGCCTTTCCCGACGACGATCACAGCTACAGCGTGGACGAGAAGGAGTACGAGAAATTCCTCGGGCTGGTACAAAAGCGCCGGCACGTCTGAGCCCGCACGCGGTGCGGCCGCGGCGCGCGGACGCACCCGAGGTCGTGGAGACACTCACCGACAAGGCGTACACCTATCTCGAGGAGCTGATCGTCACCCTCAAGCTGCCGCCGGGATCGGCGGTGTCCGAGGCGATGCTCTCGCGGAGGCTCGGTATCGGGCGCACGCCGATCCGCGAAGCGCTGCAGCGGCTCGCACGCGAGAGGCTGGTCACGATCCTGCCCCGGCGCGGCGTGATCGTTTCCGACATCAACGTGAAGAGCCAGTTGCGCCTGCTCGAAGTGCGGCGCGAGGTCGAGCGC
>JBAVOG010000106.1:0-5424 GCA_049691875.1 Burkholderiales bacterium
GCTCATGATGACGCAGCAAATATCCTTGCCCTCGAACGCCTTGCGCCACTCGTCGGATGTCTTCGCGGCAATACGCGTGGCAATGGCCCGTCTGGTGCCCTGCGGGTCGCGCTTGTCGTCGACATGATCGGCAGGTAACCCGATCACCGCGCAGAAGCTTTCCCAGAAGCGCTGTTCGAGCGGGGCTGCGGCGACGAAGCGATCGTCGGCCGTACGGTACACCTGGTAGCGCGGACTACCGCCGGCGACGAGGCCGGTTGCCGGGCCGGGCCATTTCCCGGTCGCCTCGCCTTCGCCGAGCGCCCAGTACATGAAGGTGAAGAGATTGTCGCTCATCGAGATGTCGAGCCGGCTGCCCTCGCCGTCGCGATCGCGCTGACGCAGCGCGAGCAGGATGTTCATCACCGCGGGATAGGCGCCGCCGGCGATGTCGGCGATCAGTGCGGGCGGCACCACCGGTGCTCCGTCCGCGCCGGCGGCGAGCGACAGCATGCCCGACTCCGCAACGTAGTTGAGATCGTGCGCGGCAACCTGAGCGCGCGGACCGTCCTGCCCGTAACCGGTGATCGCGCAGTAGATGATGCGCGGGTTAATTGCTCGTAGCGCGTCATAGCCGAGTCCGAGCCGGTCCATCACGCCGGGGCGAAACTGCTCGACCACCACATCGGCCACGCGAATGAGCGGCGTGAGTCGGCCGACTGCGCCCTGGCTCTTGAGGTCGATGGCGATCGAGCGCTTGCCGCGGTTGAGCAGCGCGAAATTCAGGCTGTCGGGCCCGACGCGCGGCTGGTACGTGCGCAATTCGTCGCCCATGCCGGGGCGCTCGATCTTGATCACCTCCGCCCCCGCCTCGGCGAGAAGCAGCGTGCAGAGTGGCCCCGGCAGCAGCGTGCTGAAGTCGAGAACCTTGATGCCTGTGAGAGGTCGTTTCATTGTCTGGAGAGAAAGCTGCGGCCTATGAGTTGTCGGTGGATCTGGTTGGTACCCTCCCAGATCTGGGTGATCTTGGCGTCGCGCATCAGGCGCTCGACGCGGTAGTCCTTGCAATAGCCGTAGCCGCCGTGCAGCTGAACCGCTTCGGTGGCTATGCGCATGGCAAGATCGGACGCGCGCAGCTTGAGAATCGAGGCCTCGATGCCGATGTCCTGCGTGCCGGCGTCGACGAGCCTTGCGACGTGCCACAGCCACGCCTCGCACTGCGCAAGCTCCGCGGCGAGGTCCGCGAGCATGAACTGGATGCCCTGGAACTCGGCTATCCGCCGGCCCGACTGGCGCCGCTCGTTGATGTAGGCGACCGCGTCGCCGAATGCCGCGCGGGCGATGCCCAGCGCGTGCGCCGCGATGCTCGGGCGTGACTTGTTGAGCGAGGCGAGCAACAACGCGAGTCCGTCACCGGGCTGGCCAAGCAGATTCGTGCGCGGCACGCGGCAGCCCTCGAAGGCGAGAGCTGCGGTGCTCGATGCGCGAATGCCCATCTTGTCCTCGGTGCGCAGCACGGAAAGGCCCGGCGTGCCTTTCTCGAGGATCAGGGCGGAGATCGACTTTCGGTCGTCGTCGATCTCGCTCCACTTGCCGAAAAGCAGGTAAAGGTCGGCGACGTCGCCGCTCGTGATGAACGTCTTGCCACCATCGACGACAATGTGGTCGCTGTCCGGCGTGAAGCGCGTCTTCATGCCGGTGGCGTCAGAGCCGGCCGAAGGCTCGGTGATCGCGAGCGATACCAGCCCCCCTTGCGCGATGCGCGGGAGAAGGCGCTGTTTCTGCTCATCGCTTCCGAAATCCACCAGCGGCTTGATGCCGTGGAAGTTGGTCGCCCAGATGGCGCCGGTGGCAGCGCAGGCGCTGCTGATCTCGCGCACGCAGGCAAGGTACGCGGCGTAGGAGAGCGGCGCGCCGCCGTAGGCCTCGGGAATGAACATCGCGTTCAGTCCGAGCTGGTTGATCGCCTTGACGTTGTCCCAGGGAAACTCGGCGGCCCGGTCATAGCCCTCGGCGCGGGGGGCGATCTCGTTGCGCGCCAGAGCCCGCACGCTGTCGACGAGAAGGCGTTCCTCCTCGGTCAGCGCAAGCGTCGAATCGATCCGCTCGAAGACGTTCATCAGTGCGCCATCCCCTGGCCGCCGTCGAGATAGATCGTCGCACCGGTAAGGAACGGAATGTCCTCGGCGAAGATCGCCGCAACGGTGCGCGCGACGTCCTGTGTGCTCCCGGGCCCGCCGGTCGGCACGCGGGCCTCGAGAAACGCCTTCAGCTTGCCCTGCATCGCCGCGGCATTCAGCTCCGTCTCGATGTAGCCGGGTGCCACGTCGAGGACGCGGATTCGCTTCGATGCCCACTCGACCGCGAGGCAGCGCGTGATGGCACCGATGGCCGCTTTCGAGGCACAGTAGGCGAGGCTGCGCTTGACGCCCAGCTTGTCGAAGAACGAGCCGATGTTGACTATGGTGCCGCCCCGCGCCTGCAGATACGGATACACCTCGCGGCAACCGACGAAGACCGAGCGCGCGTTCGTGTCCATCACCTTCGCGTAGACGTCGGTCGCGAGCTCCGCGGACTTGCCCTCGAGGAAGATGCCGGCGTTGTTGACGAGGCCGTCGATGCCTCCGGCGTGCTCGGCGAGTGCCGCGAAGGCCTTGCGGACCGACGCCTCATCGGTCACGTCGCACGCGACGTTCACCATGCGCTCAGCGAGCGTGCTGACGACCGATGTGCTCTCGACTCCCGCACCCTTGCGCGTCAGGCAGCCGACGGTGTGACCACGGCGCGCCAGCTCGAGCGCGATTGCGGCGCCGATGCCACGGCTCGCGCCGGTGACCGCGATCGTCATTGGTTGCATCTCAACGATCCTTGAACGCCGGCTTCCGCTTGGCCATGAACGCTGCGGTGCCTTCGGTGGCGTCCGCAGTCTGGAACGCGAGTGTCGAAAGATCCGCCTCGATCCTCAAGCCTTCGTGCATGGGCGTGTCGTGCGCGCGCATCACGGCCTCGCGCGCGAGCGCCAGCACGGGCAGGCTGTAGCCCGAATATTCGCGCGCGAATGCGATGCCTGCCGCAACCGGGTCGCCTTCGAGGATACGGCTGGCGAGCCCCCAGGCCAAAGCGGTCTGCGCATCGATTGCCCTGCCCGTGAGGATCATCTCGAGCGCGCGGGATCCGCCGATCACGCGCGGGAGGCGCTGCGTGCCGCCGTAACCGGGGATCAATCCAAGCTTGATCTCCGGGAGCGCGACCTTTGCGTTCGGCGTGACGAGCCGGAAGGTGCACGCCAGCGCGAGCTCGAGGCCGCCGCCGAACGCGTAGCCATTGATGATCGCCACCGAAGGCATGGGCAGATGCGCGAGTCTTTCCAGCATGGCCTGGCCGCGCTCGGCACCGCGCTTGGTCTCCATCATGGTGCGTCCGGCGAGCTCGCCGATGTCTGCACCCGCACAGAATGCCCGGTCACCCGCCCCGGTGACGAGCAACGTGCGAGCGTCGCTGGTCGCCACCGCGTCGATCGCATCCGACAGATCGCCCACCAGCTGGAAGGAGAGTGCGTTGTGCGCGTCCGGGCGGTTCAGCCGGATGAGCGCGAATTCATCGATTCGGGATAGCTCGATTGCCAAGTCAGTCCTCCTGTGAGTGTTCCCTTTGCGGCGCCCCCCAGCGGACGGGTCGGGGCGTGATGCGTCCGCTCTTCACCCACTCGACCAGCTCGCGCTTGAGGATCTTTCCGCTCGCGGTGAGAGGAAAGGCGTCGAGGGTGATGAAGAACTCGGGCATGTCGTACTTCGACAGACCGACCGCGTGCAGGTGATCGAGCATCCCCTCGGCGTGAACGCGCTCGCCGTCGCGACAGATTACCGCCAGGCAGGCTTTCTCGCCGAGGCGCGCGTCGGGCACGCCGAATGCCGCGGCCTTCTGAACCGCGGCGTGTCGATGCGCGAGGTCCTCGATCCGCGCGGGGTGGATGTTGTGGCCGCCGCGGATGATCAGGTCCTTCTTTCGCCCCACGATGCGCAGGCAGCCGCGGGCGTCGAGCGTGCCGAGATCGCCCGACATGAACCACCCGTCGCGGTTGAACGAGTCTTCGGTCGTGGCCTGATTGTCGAAGTAGCCGAGCATGAGAAGGGCGCCGCGCGTGCCGATCTCGCCGACGGCGCCCTCCGGCACCTCGGTATCGGGGTTCTCCTGACTGAAGATGCGCGTCTCGTAGCCGCGGCAGGCGCGGCCGCAGGTCTCGACGATCGTCGTCGCGTCATCGGTGGGCAGCGTGTACTGGTGCGAGCCGTTCTCCGTCATCCCGTAGATGTTTTGCGGCGTGATGCCCATGTCGAGAAACGTCTGCGCCACCTCGCGCGGGATCGGCGCGCCGGCCATGTAGAAGAGCCGCACTGCGCCGAGCCGGTTCATCGTGCGCCGCGTGAGCTCGGCGAGCAGGTCGATGGCGTGCGTGGGCACGCCCATGATGTAGGTGGCGCCGGTCTCGACTGCCCAATCGAGCGGTTTCTTGCCTGCCGGGGGATCGTTGACCACGAGCTCGCAACCGGCGGCCATCATCTGCTCGACGGCCACCGTGCCGATGTGATGGCTCATGGGACTCAGGCTGAGCAGGATGGTCGAGTGGTCGTGATGCCAGTCCTCGACCATCGCGCGTCCGTTGGCGAGGAGGGTGTTGTGCGAGTGCATGACGCCTTTCGGCGCACCAGTGGTGCCCGAAGTGAAGGCCAGGTACACGATGCGATCGGCGTCCTCGTCCGGCGGGTGCGACGTCCGGGTGTGCGCCCCACGCTCGGGAAACGGGACCACGCGTGTATCGATGCCCGCCGGCCCGTCCACCCCGAAGACTGTCAGCATGTGTGGAAGCGCCTGCGCCGCTGCGACGATGTCCGCGCGTGCGGCGTCAGCCCCATAGCCAGACTGGGCAAACAGCGCCGCGGCGCGCGTGCGTTCGAGGAGCTGCACGATTTCCGCAACGGTGTAGTTCTGGTGCAGGGACGGGTTGCAGACGTATCCGTTGCGCGCGCAGGAGAGGAGGACGATAACGCTCTCGGCGCGCGAAGGCAGCCAGACCGCTATGCGCTGGCCGCGACGTACGCCCGCGTTGTGCAAGCGTTCCGCGACGGCGTCTACCCACTCGATGAGCTCGCGCCATGTGAGGCGCACTCGCGCATCACGTAATGCCGGCGCCTGTGAACGCTCCCGCGCATGGGACTGCAGCAGCGAGTAGAGCGTGTCTTTGCGCCACACACCGTCGGCGTAGTAGCGCTCCGCTTCGCGCGGGTTGAGTAACGTGAGGACGGTGTTAGCCATTCAGGTACTGAAATCCCTGCGGCGGGTGATTTTCTTTTTCCCCTCCTTTCCATGGAGGGGTGGCTGAAAAGCTGCGGGGGTGGTTCGGCGAGCGCCGCACACCACCCCACCGGCTTCGCCGGCACCCCTCCT
>JBAVOG010000107.1:0-6920 GCA_049691875.1 Burkholderiales bacterium
TCACCGGACTTGCCGCAAAGGTCGAAAGTGCGATCGGCGCATCGCGGTTCCGGTTCGGGGCGACCGCGGCGTACTACGATCTGGTGGCCAGCCGGATCGCGGAGCTACGCGAGCGGCGGTTGCCCGGGACACAGACCATCGAGGAGTTCATGGCGCGCCGGCTCGGTCCTGCCATGGCAACGTGCGAGTCGATCGCGCGGCGGATGGTCGAGCTGTCCGAACGGGTTGTGCGGGCAAACGACTTGCTCGCGACGCGGGTCGGAATAGCGCGCGAGCGCCAGAACCAGGAGCTGCTCGCCTCCATGGACCGGCGCGCGCGCCTGCAACTGCGATTGCAGGAGACTGTCGAGGGCCTGTCGGTCGCCGCGATCACCTACTACGTCGTCGGATTGGTCGCTTACGCGGCGAAGGCGCTGAAGGCTTCGGGCGCAGGGATCGACGTCGACTTGACGGTGGGCATATCGATACCCGTGGTATTGGTACTGGCCGCACTCGGTGTGCGCTACATCAAGCGCCGGCTGGTACGAGCGGATCGGATCGGCTGAGCGGCGGGCGCGCTACGCAGCGTCCGCGCTCTTCACCAGAATCTTTCCATCGGCCTCGGCGACGACCGTCCCTGCCTGGTTGCGGCACGCGCAGGTCAGCAGGACGATGCCTCCCTGCTGCCTCGGCTTGTCGTGCTTGTCGGTGACGGTCCAGGTGGTGGTCAGCGTGTCCCCGGGCTTCACCGGTGCCTTGAAGCGACAGGTGTGCTCGAGATAGGCGATGGCCGTGGAGTGAAAGTACATGCCGACCGGCGCCGAGACCAGCGCGCTGGTGAAAGGCCCGTGCAGGATGCGTCCGCCGAAGCGCGAGTCACGGGCGTGATTCTCGTCGACGTGCAGGGGATTGAAATCGCCGAACAGGCCTGCTGCCAGCACCAGGTGCGTCTCGGTGATCGTGAGCGACGAGCTGAAGGACTCGCCGATCTTCACCTCTTCGTAGGTTTTCCCCGGAAACATCGAGCGCTCTTCGGCGACAAAGCAGGCATTGTTGCCCAGCGGGGTACGGGGCGCAAGCCGCTCGACGGATCGGCTAGACTCTGAGGTGCAAGCACTGGCAGGAAGCAGGCGAGCGGAGGCGGTCATGAAGCTCTACACCTATTTTCGATCCTCGGCGGCATTTCGCGTGCGCATCGCGCTCAACTACAAGGGCATCGCGTACGAACCGGCGCTCGTGAACCTTGCCAGGAGCGAGCATCACGAGGCGCCGTACCGCGGCATCAATCCGCAAGGGCTGCTTCCGGCGCTGGAGGACGGCGGCAGGCGCCTCATCCAGTCGCTCGCCATCATGGAGTATCTCGACGAGCGCTACCCGGAGCCAGCGCTGCTTCCGAAAGACCCTTTCGACCGCGCGTACGTGCGCGCGCTGGCCGGGATCGTCGCGTGCGAAATTCATCCGCTCAACAATCCGCGCACGCTCAAGCACGTGCGCAAGACCTACGGCGTCGACGAAGCCGGCATCAACACCTGGTACCGGCACTGGATCGCCGAGGGGTTCGACATGCTCGAGCGGTTTCTCGCGTCCGAGGCGCGCTCCGGCACGTACTGCCTGGGCGCGACCGTCACGATGGCCGACTGCTGTCTCGTTCCGCAGGTGTTCAACGCCAAGCGGTACGAATGCGACCTCGCGCCGTATCCGACCGTCACACGCATTTTCGAGGCGTGCATGAAGCTACCCGCATTCGACAAATCGCAGCCCTCTAAGCAGCCGGACGCGGCGTAGCGCGGAGGTTGCTTTCGTGAAACCTCGCAGCCGGACGCGGCGTAGCGCGGAGGCTGCTTTCGTGAAACTTCGTCGTTGAACAAGGAGGCGAACATGGGAATTTTGGATGATCTGCTGGCGAGCGCCGCGGGCGCACAGGGAACCGGCGGACAATCGATGGGGAACGCTCGCGAAGAGAGTCTGCGGCCGATGTCGGCCGGTCCGGGCGGTGGGGGATCGAACCAAATGCTCATGGCGCTTCTGCCGGTGATCTTGTCGATGCTTGCGAGCCGCAGTGGCGGTGCGCCCGCCCCGCAGTCCGGTGGCGGTGGACTCGGCGACATCCTGGGCCAGGTACTCGGCGGCGGTGCAAGCCAACGCGGTGGCGGGATGGGTGACATCCTGGGCCAGATTCTCGGAGGCGGCAGCGGAGTGAGTGGTGCGCAGGAGGGCTCGGGCGGTCTCGGCAACCTGATCGAAGGCTTTCAACGCGCAGGCTATGGCGAGCACGCGAGATCCTGGGTGGGAACCGGGCAGAATGCCGCAATCACGCCCGAAGCGATCGAGCAGGTGTTCGGACGCGGCGGACTCGAGGCGATCGCGAGACAGGCCGGGGTCAGCGAGGCCGACGCGGCGCGCGGACTGTCTCAGCTGCTGCCGGAGGTGGTCGACCGTGTCACCCCCAATGGCGATGTCCCCGATCTCGATGCGCTGGTCGCGAGCGTGGACGAAATGAGCAGGCGCTATCGCTCCGGTTGAGCGCTTGCCCCCGCATCGCCGCGCGAACGCGGCGGCGTCCCTCAGGCTCGCTTGCCGCTAGCGCGCATCGCCTTGCCGAGATTGATGAGGTAGTGCAGCGCGTCCTGATTGTCCGGGTCGCGCATCATGCTCCAGATGCCGCCCAGCCCACCCGTCGCGCGCGGGGCGCGGGCCGATTCCGCCGCCGCGGTGTCGAACGCCGCGAGCATGCCCTCGAGCATGTCCAGGCGCTCGCTCAGCCGGGGCAGGGCGGCAGCGATACGCTCCAGACTGCCGGAAGATTCCAGATGTGCGAGCATCTCCACCAGCCGGCCGGCACCCCCCCGGTTCGCCCGGTCGAGCAGCGACATGCCCTCGGCCACGGTTTCCGCCATCCGCCCGACCATCTCGTCGGTCAACGCGTCCTCGGCCGAGCCGTAAACGCGGGCGAGCTTTGCGAGCCGGTCGAGGTCCCCGTTGTTCACCATCTCCGCCAGCGCGGGGATGGCGCTCGAGAGCCCGGTGCGGTTTACGCGATCGACCAGATCCATCGCATCGGTGGCAGTGCCCGCCAGGCGAGCCACCATCTCGTCGGTGAGCGAATCGCGTGCTGCCGCGACGATCCGCTCGAGCTCCTCGGTCATCGCGGCCTGCTCTGTAGTCGGTGCATTCATGGTCGTCTCCTTCTCAGAGCAGACCG
Organism: Burkholderiales bacterium; assembly: GCA_049691875.1. Classification (GTDB taxonomy): domain Bacteria; phylum Pseudomonadota; class Gammaproteobacteria; order Burkholderiales; family SG8-39; genus JAABRB01. Next base: position 3,182 of record JBAVOG010000107.1, read on the forward strand.
CGCGCGGACGCCCAGTACAGCTTGTTGTACGCCACCTTGAACCAGTGCACGGCGCGGGTCGGCGCCTTCGGCTGGGGCGGATTCTGGTAGTCGAACATCGCGTAGGTGGCGCGGTCCTTGCCCGCCTCGATGAAGCAGAACACCTTCCCGTCGTAGTCGCGCACCGGCGCGCCGAGCTTGAAGCGCGCCGCGATGTTCTCGCCCAGGGCCTCCGCTTCGAAGTGCGCGGTCGACCCCGCCTTGCTGATGGGCAAGTTGGTCGTGTCGCCAAGAACGAACACGTTTTCACGACCCTCCATGTTGAGCTGATGGCGGTGCGTGGGAATCCAGCCGCGCTGACCCAGCCCGTTCTTCTCGATCACTTCCATGCCGCGGTGCGCGGGGATGGTGATCAACAGGTCGTAGTCGGTCTCGGTGCCTTCCTCGCTCCTCACGACCTTCTTGGCGCCGTCCACTTCCTTCATGTTGAAGAGGGTCTCGTAGGTGATGCCGAGACGATCCATTTCCGGCGCGGCCCACTTCGCAACGTTCTCGAGCGAGTGCACCCGCCCGATGGGATAGGTGTAGTGAAGCTTCACCTTGTCGAGGATGCCGCGATCCTTGAAGTAGTCGTGCAGCATGAACGTGATCTCGAGTGGCGCCATCGGGCACTTGTGCGGCACGCCCACAGTGATGACGACCTTTCCGCCCTGGAACTCGCGCAGCCGCTTGAACATCTTCACGGCCGATTCCTCGGTGTAGAACTGTTCCGCGTTTTCCGCGAGCCCGGGAATCTCTTCGGCCATCGGCCGCGAGCCGGTCGCGATCGCCAGGATGTCGTACTGATGGACCTTTCCGCTCTTCGTCTTGACTTCGTTCTTGTCGAGACGGAACTCTTCCACTGGATCGACGTGGAACGCGATGCCGGGCTCGAGCAGGCTGGCCTGGTCCCGGTACAGCTCGTCGGGCGTCATGCGCCCGATCGCAAGATAGAGCAGCCCCGGCTGGTACATGTGCCGCTCCGAGGCGGAGAGCATCGTCAATCGCACCTTGCCGGCGCGTATGTCGCCTGCCAGCCGCCGCGCGAGATTGTTGGCGAGTATGGTCCCGCCCATTCCGCCACCCACCACGAGTATATGCATGATCCTCCTCCGTTCGATTCGATTCGAAGCTCAGTGCGTCTTCTTCACCAGAACATGCCACACGCCTTCCTTTTCCTGCGTGCCCATGTGTTCGTGCTTGACCTTGTGTATCCACTCCGGGATATCGGACGCGGAGCCCTTGTCGGTCGAGAGAATCTCGATCTCGTCTCCGACTTCCGCCATCTTCATTGCTGCAATCAGCTCCATCAGCGGTCCGGGACAGAAGCTGCCCCGGGCATCCACGAGTCTGCGGTTCGCCACGCTCTCTTCTCCTTCTTGCACGGTGATGCTCAGAACGACCAGATCTGGCCCTCGCTGGCATCGTCCAGAAACTTCGTCAGCCCCAGTGGCTCGCCGAGATAGGGTACGACGTCCTCTTGTTCGTAGCCGAATACATCCATCGCCATCGAGCAGGGGAAGATCTTCGCGTCGCCGAGCTCGACTGCGCTCTCGAAGAGCTGCATGAAGGGCGGCGCCTTCTTCTCGACGAGCAGCCTGCCCATTTCCCCTTCCGCGGGGGCAGGGGCGCTCGCTCCCTTGCGGAAGAAGGGCAGCGCGTTCATCGACAGAAACACGGTTACCTCGTTGCCGCTCACGGCGCCGACCGACGCAACCATTGCAGCCATCTGCAAGCGCTCAATCGTACCGGAAATCACCATGATGCTGATGCGATTGCTCATTGGACTGATCCTTCGCGACAAAAGCAGGTGCGCCGGGGAGAGGGGAAGCCTGGCTGAGACGTCTTGCGCGGCGATAACGGTCGCCGGGAGCCACACTTGACCATGCGGGCGCGCGTCCGAACTTGACCAGCGTCAAACCATAGCCAACTCGGATGGAGAGCATGCTAGGTTGCTTCGATGGAGGTATTCGTGGTGCTTATGTGAAGCGCGCCCAAGCGAGCGTCAGGCCTTAATGGCGCCCGCGAGGAGCCCGGACACGATGTGGCGCTGGAAGACGAGCGCGAATCCAACGATCGGAACGGTGACGACCACGGCTGCCGCCATGATCGGTCCCCACGGCAGCTCGAAGGCGCTCGCGCCCGAGAGGAGCGCAATGGCGACGGGAACGGTCCGGCTCTCGTCGGCAAGCGTGAAGGTCAGCGCGAACAGGAACTCGTTCCAGGCGGCGATGAAGACGAGCAGGCCCGTCGTGGCCAGCGCCGGCTGGAGGAGCGGAACGAAGATCCGGACGAGGGTGGCGAGCGGGCTCGCGCCGTCGAGCGCAGCGGCTTCCTCCAGTTCGACCGGAATTCCGTGTACGAAGGTTGTCAGCACCCATGCCGCGAATGGGAGCGTCAAGGTGAGATAGGAGAGGATCAGCGCGCCCAGGGAGCCGAATAGACCGAGAGAGCGGACCAGCTCGAACATGCCTGCCAGGATTGCGATCTGCGGAAACATCGAGATTGCCAGCACTGCGAACAGGACGGCCCCGCGACCGCGAAACCGGATGCGTGCGAGGGCAAACGCTGCGCACAGCGCCATACCGAGTGTGAGCGCGACGACTGCCGTGCCAACCAGCGTCGAATTCAGAATGCTGCGCAGGAACGGGCCGGCCAGGATCCCGCGATAGTGCTCGGCTGTCCATCGCGCCGGGAAGAACGTCGGCCGAAAGAGTTCCCCGGATGGTGTCACGGACGTGACGAACGCGTAGTAGAGCGGAAAGAGGGCGAACACGAGCACCGCGGAAATGAAGGCGAAGAAGGCCAGTTTGCGGAGCAGGCGGCCGCCCGTCATGCGGCCTCCCCGGGGCGCAGCCGCACCAGCCGCAGATACGCGATTGCCGCGATTCCTACCGTCAGAAAGACCAGCGTCGAGGCAGCGGATCCGTAGCCGATGTCCTGGAAGTCGATCAGCTGCTGGCGCGCATAAACCGAGATCGACATGGTGCTCGTCGAATTCGCCGTCAGCACGTAGACGAGGTCGAATATTCGCAGTGCGTCCAGCGCACGAAAGGCAATCGCCACCGCGAGCGCGGGCCACAGGAGCGGCAGCGTGACGCGCCAGAAGACCTTGACCGGATGCACGCCGTCCACGCGCGCCGCTTCGTAGCAGTCCTGCGGCAACATCTGCAGCCCGGCAAGCACCAGGAGCACCATGAACGGTGTGGTCTTCCAGACGTCCACTGCGATCACGGCCGCGAGCGCGAGATCGGGATTGGCCACCCAAGCGATGGGCTCGGAGATGAGTCCGAGAGCGAGCAGCGTGTAGTTGAGAATCCCGAACTCGTCGTTGAGCATCCATGCCCACAGTTTGGCCGACACCACGGTCGGGATGGCCCAAGGCACGAGTACGGCGGCACGCACCATGCTGCGTCCGCGAAACGGCGTGTTCAGCGCCAGGGCGATGGCCACTCCGAGCACTGTTTCGAGACTGACCGAGCAGACTGCGAAGACGAGCGTGTTGCGAGCTGCATGCCACCACTGCGGGTCCGCCAGCACGCCGTACCACTGATCGCCGTCGCGCTCGAGGTAGTTCGCGAATCCGATCCAGGCCAAATCCGTCGGGGCGGCAAGTGTCGCGTCGGTGAAGCTCATCCAGATCGTCCGCGCGAGCGGCCAACCCGCCGCGATCGCGAGCGCAGCAATCATCGGCGCCATGAGCCACCACGCCGATCGGGCG
>JBAVOG010000108.1:0-4540 GCA_049691875.1 Burkholderiales bacterium
GCGCCGCCGCGTGCGAGTGCCGCCTTCGGCGCCGAAGAGCTTGCGCAGGAAGTCGGTCGTGCCGCTGCCGAGCAGGCCGGCGACACCGATCACCTCACGGGCATGCAGGCGAAACTCGCCGGCGTGCGCTGCCTCGAGCAGCTCTTCACCCGGCGCAACGCCCGAGGGCGCATGCTCCTTCTCGATGTCGCGCCCGGTCATCGCGCGGGCGAGCTCGTCGGCCAGGAATCCGCCGCGCGCATACTCCGCGACGACTTTGCCGTCGCGCATCACGGTGCAACGGTCGGCGATCGCGACAATCTCGTCCAGGCGGTGCGAGACGTAGAGAAGCGCAACTCCCGCCGCCTTGAGGTTCTCGATCACCGCGAACAGACTTCGCACCTCGCGCTCCTCGAGCGCGGCGGTGGGCTCGTCGAGCACGAGCGCCCGTGTGCGGCGCGACAGCGCCCGGGCGATCGCGATGGATTGCCGCTCGGCGAAATTGAGGGTGTCGACGCGCGCATCGAGGTCGAAGGAGAGGTTGAGCCTTGCAAGGGCGTCGCGCGCGAGTTCTCGCATCCGCGCGCGGTCGAGGTGGCGGGGGGTCGCAAGCCATGGGAGAAGCGGTCGCGCGGGGAGATGACCAAGCATGACGTTCTCGGCCACCGAAAGCGCCGGGACGACGCGCAGTTCCTGGCCGATGACCGCAATGCCCTTTGCATACGCGTCCGCAGGGGAATGGAACGCGACCGCCGTGCCGTCCACGAGGATGCGGCCGGTCTCGGGCCGGTGGATACCGCCAAACACCTTGATCAGGGTCGACTTGCCGGCGCCATTCTCCCCGACGAGCGCGTGCACCTCTCCTGCCGCGAGCTCGAATGCGACGTGATCGAGCGCCATGGTGGCGAAGAACCGCTTGCAAAGGTCCTCCGCGGCAAGAACCGGAGTCGTGGCCATCGTCTACGTCCGGGTGCGCAGGCGGGCGCGGTGCGCACTAGCGCATCGCGGCCACGCGTGGGCGCCGGGTGGGGTCCTCTGGCGGGTGGCTGGCATCGGCGCGCTCGGAATGCCGTCGCGCCTTGCTTGTGACCGCCTATCCTAGTAGATAGCGGAGCGTTGTCAACGACGGCAATCGCGCTACGATCGGGACAAAGGAGAACACTCGATGGCCGATCGACAGTCCCCGTTTCCGCTGGACCGGGCCCCCGAAGACGTGCGCAAGCTCATGGCCGAGATCGGACCCGTCTGGGGTAAGAATATTCCCAAGCACCGCGAGATGACCCTTGCCGCATACGGGCCGCTCCTTGCGCGTGCACCGAAGGACCGCGTGAAAGTCACGCGTGACGCCGCCTACGGGGCGCATCCGCGCCAGGTGGTCGACGTGTTCCAGCCCGACGCCGCGCGGAATGTTCCGGTGATGATATTCGTGCACGGCGGCGCGTTCGTGCGCGGCGACAAGCGCGTGAGCGACGAGGTCTACGACAACGTTCTTTACTATTTGGCACGGCAGGGAGTGCTCGGTCTGAACATCGAGTACCGGCTGGCGCCCGAGTCGCGCCATCCGGGTGGCGCGCGTGACGTCGCAGACGCCGTGGCCTGGGCCGAGCGGGAAGCCCCCGGGTACGGCGGCGATCCGACGCGGATCTACATCATGGGCCATTCCGCCGGCGGCACGCACGTCGCGACCTGGGCATTTGACCGCACCGTGATTCCCGAGCGCCCGAAATCCGTGGCGGGCGTGATCCTCGCGAGCGCACGCGTGCGCGCCGACGTGCTGCCCGACAATCCGAATGCCGATGCGGTGCGCGCGTATTTCGGTGACGACACCTCGCTCTACGAGGCCCGCTCGCCGGTAACGCACGCGAACGACCCCAATCTACCGATGTTCATCGCGATCGCGGAGTTCGAGAATCCCTACCTGGACGTTTACGGCGCGGAGCTGCTGCACCGGTTGAGCCTAGTCCGTAAGCGCGCGCCGCGCTTCCTGCGCCTCACGCGCCACAACCACATCTCGCTCGTTGCGCACTTCAATACCGAGGAGGACATCTTTGGGCGCGAGATTCTGGACTTCATCGAGCAAGGTCGTTAAGGAGTATCTATGAAACCACCCCGGCTGTGCTGAGCAGCCGGGGTGGTTGCCATTACCGCCTCATCCGCTCGACCTTCATCTTCGGATCGACGAGCTTCCCGTTCTTGACGACCGCCTTGCCGTCGAGCTCGACGGTGCACTCGCGCATGGGCACGTCGTAGTGCCCGCGCGTGGTGCGCTTGCCGCCGCCCTGGGTGTTCGGGCCGGTCGAGAAAAGAAAATTGCCCGAAAAGGTGCGGGCGGCAGCGCGGTGCCGCTCGGGCTCCTCGCCGTGTAGCGCGATGCCGTACCACAGCGCCTGTGGATTCATGCCCCAGCCGAGATGCGACACGGCGTACGGATCACGGTCCTTCTCGCCGCTACGGCCATCCTCCAGCCAGTCACGCATCAACTTGGCGTCGAGCCCGCCTTCGATCCGGACGACATGGCCTTCGCGGATCTCGAGCCGCACCGGCTCGGCGACGTAGCGGCAGTAGGGCAGGATGACGATATCGCCCGGCTGAAACACGACCGTGCCATTCGCGCTTCCCTCGTTCGGGAAGGTGTGGATGTGCCCGCCGCCCCAGTGATCGAAGTGGCCGGGCTCGTCCGCGTAGCCCCACTGCGTCATCACCGGGTATTCGCCACACTCGTAGTGAAGGTCGGTGCCGGCGTCGTTCGTAACGCGGACCTTTTTCGTCTTCCTGTACACGCCCTCGGCGTACTTGAGCGCCTCCTTCAGCCCGGGCGGCGACATGAGCTGCTCGAGATCGTCCGGCGCGTCGATGATCATGAGCACCCGTGTGCGCGCCTCCTGCACCTGCTTCAGCCACTTCGTGAAGAGCGGCACGTGGAAGATCACGAGCAAATCGGCGGCGCACACGGCCTCCAGCGTGCCCTTGCACTGTCCGATCGTCGGCACGCCGACCTTGGTCCACGAGGGAATCGAATTCACGCACAGCTCGTAGATGTCCGCGCCGAGCTCGTCGGCGGCCGCGAATGCCGCCTCGATGTACTCGCGGCGCGTGCCGAGGTCCGACACAACGGCGATCGTCTCCCCTTTCTTCACCTTGCAGAGCTCGAATTCCTGGCGGTACAGACTGGCGAGCTTCGCAGGATTGAGTTCCTGGATGCGGATGGCTGCGGGACGCATGACGGACTCCTCGAGTTTCCTTATCTATCCGGCGATTCTACGCCGGGTAGAATGGGCATTCGAATGCGGCCGAGACGAGGAGAAGACCATGCAGCCGCCTACAGCCAAGCTCGAACGGCCCGACGCGGCTCTGATCGCGGCACTGGAAGCCGCGAACATCCATCCGCTCTGGGACCGCTACAAGTCGATCACGCCGGTGGCGCCAGCGGCGGGTGATGCGCCCATGCACTGGCGCTGGCGCGACTTCGATCCGTTCACCGCCCGTGCCGCTGCCGAGGTGCCGATCGAGGATGTCGAGCGCCGCGCGATGATCTTCGTGAACCCGGCCTTCGGCGGCCGGACGATGACGACCGCAAACCTGCTGGCGGCCTTTACCGTGCTCAAGCCGGGCGACCAGGCCGTCCCACACCGGCACACCGCGGCCGCCATCCGCTTCGCCACGCGCGCCAAGGGCGCAGTCACCATCGTGAACGGCCGGCGCTGCGAAATGCACGAAGGCGACCTCGTGCTCACACCGCCCATGTGCTGGCACGGCCACATCAACGAGGGCAGCGAGGGCACCGCGTGGTTCGACGCGGCCAACATGCCGCTCGTCTGCGATCTCGACGCAAGCTTCTTCGAGCCCGGCAGCCGCGATGCGAAGGAGTTCTGGAAAGTCGACGAAGGCGACGAGCGCCTGTGGGCCGCTGCCGGTCTGGCTGCGCACGACGCGCCGCCCTCCGCTGTGCAATCGCCGAAGTACCGTTACCCGGGCGAGGATGCGCGCCGCATGTTGGCCGCGGTGGCCCCGGGAGCCGACGGCGCGCGTACCGTGCGCTACGTCAATCCGCAGACCGGTGGCGCGGTGATGTCCACGCTCGATTGCTATGCGACGCGCCTCGCCAAGGGCACAACGACCCGTCCACGGCGCGCCACCTGGAATGCGGTATGCCTCGTCGTGGCGGGTGAGGGGCGCTCCACCATCGGCGACCACACTTTCGAGTGGTCGAAGCACGACGTCTTCTCGATCCCGCACTGGAACTGGGTGAGCCACACGGCCTCGACGCCCGAGGCCGATCTCTTCCTGGTGACCGATCGCGAGGTCTACGCGCGACTCGATCTGCTGCGCGAAGAACTGCATGCGTGATTCGGGCTGCGGGATGAGCGAGGAGGGCATCGGCGCGAGCGTGCGCCGCGTCGAGGATTACGCCTTGCTCGTTGGCAAGGGCCGCTTCGTCGCCGACCTTGCGATTCCTGGTGCGCTCGCCTGCGTGATCGTGCGCTCGCCGCACCCGCACGCACGCCTTGGGGCGATCGACAGCTCACGTGCCGCTGCCGCGCCGGGCGTTGCCGCCGTATTC
>JBAVOG010000109.1:0-7238 GCA_049691875.1 Burkholderiales bacterium
CGCCGCCCCGCATTCCCAGCAGCGACATGCCGAGCACCAGGCGCACGCCAGCGCCGGAACCGCGCCCGCCACGTCCGGCACCATAGGCATCGACGACTTCGCCAAGGTGGATCTGCGCGTCGCGCGGATCGTCAGGGCCGAGCACGTCGAAGGCGCCGAGAAGCTCCTCAAGCTGACGCTCGACATCGGCACCGAGACTCGTACCGTTTTTGCGGGAATCAAGAGTGCATATGATCCAGCCGGCCTTGCAGGCCGCTACACCGTGATGGTGGCGAACCTCGCCCCGCGAAAGATGCGCTTCGGGACGTCGGAAGGCATGGTGCTCGCCGCGTCGGGCGATGGCCCGGGGATCTTCCTAATCGGACCGGATTCGGGCGCGAGTCCCGGAATGAAGGTCAAGTAACGGCCGCGCGCCACGGCCGGTCCGAACTCCGCTAGGCGCTCTTCGCCCGCTTGCCGGTGGCCGCGGCACCGGCACGCGGCACATTGGTCTGCGTCTTCCACGTGACACCATGCGCGGTGAGGTAATCGCGGATCAGCTGGCGCACCACCTGGGAGGGCGTCAGGTCCTGTGCGGCGCAGAGCCGCTCCAGCGCACGCTTCTTGGCCGGGTCGACGAGTATCGTCAGGCGGGCGGTCTTGGTTTCCATGGGAGAAAGCCGGGCAAGTCAGCCGAAAAGGGTACGTACATATGATGTTAACTTCATTATAATCACCCGACGGTAATCACGCCAGCATGCCCCCAGAAGCCAGAATGCGCCCGAGCCCGGGTCGGAACACGGTCCAGCGCGGCTCACGCCGGTTGCGCTCGCAGGAGCGCCGCGCGTGATTCCCACACCGCTCGCCGGCGCGCTGGCCTGCATCGTCATCTGGCTGGTGCTGGGCGGTCTGTCGCTCATCCCGGCGTCGGGAGCAGCATTCGCCCGTCGGGCAGCTTTTCCCCTCGGCGCACTCGTCGGCCTCGCGCTGGCGGCATTCGGCCTGCAAGCCATCTGGGAGCCGGCCGCGACCACAACCCTGATGCTCGGACTGCCGGACTTGCCGTTTCACATCCGCACCGATCCGCTCGCCGGGTTTTTCCTGTTTCTGCTGGGTGCGGTCTCGTCCGGCATTTCGATCTACGCGGCGGGGTATTTTCAAGCCGAGACACCGGGCCGGCTTGCGCTGATCGGCCTGCAGTACTTCGTGTTCCTGGCAAGCATGGCGACGGTCATTCTCGCCGACGACGCGTACCTTTTCATGGTGGCCTGGGAGACGATGGCGATGGCGTCGTACTTCCTCGTCACGACAGACCACCACCAGGGCGCCATACGCAGCGCGGGTTTCCTGTATCTGCTGATCGCGCACCTCGGTGCGCTCGCCATCCTGCTCTGCTTCGGGATCATGAGCGGCGGCCGGGGCGACTATTCCTTTGCGGCACTGCGTGCGAGCGAGCTCGCGCCGCACTGGGCGACGATCGCGTTTCTGCTCGCGTTCTTCGGCTTCGGCGCGAAGGCGGGGATGATCCCCCTGCATGCCTGGCTGCCGGAAGCGCACCCGGCGGCGCCGTCGCCGGTCTCCGCACTAATGAGCGGCGTCATGATCAAGACAGCGATCTACGGAATGGTGCGCCTGATCTACGACCTGATCGGCGGCGTGCGCTGGGAGTGGGGCGTGGTCGTGCTCGTCATCGCTGCGGGCACGACGCTCTTCGGCGTCCTGTACGCCCTGATGCAGCACGACCTCAAGCGGCTGCTCGCCTATCACTCCGTCGAGAACATCGGCATAATTCTGCTCGGAATCGGCATGTCGATGGTGTTCATCGGCTTCGGCCATCCGGTGGCGGGCGCGCTCGGGCTGGTCGCGGCGCTCTACCACACCCTCAATCACGCAGTGTTCAAGGGGCTGCTCTTCCTCGGCGCAGGCTCGATCCTGCATGCGCGCGGGCTGCGCGATCTGAACGACATGGGCGGCCTCGCCCGCACGATGCCGAAGACCGCGCTCTATTTCCTCGTCGGGGCGCTCGCGATCTCGGCGCTGCCCCCACTCAATGGCTTCGTGTCCGAGTGGCTCACCTTCCAGACCGCGCTGCAAGCGACGATTCTCGGGCACAGCGTCGTGCGCAGCATCCTTCCGCTCTTCGCGGCGACGCTCGCGCTCGCGGGCGCGCTCACCGCGATGTGCTTCGTGAAGGTGTACGGCATCGCGTTTCTGGGTCAGCCGCGCGAGTCGCGCCACCCTTCGGGCGAAACCGCAGGGCATCACGGCGGCGATGGTGGAGCCATGGAGCAGATCGGCATGGCGTGGCTCGCCGTCGGATGCGTCGTCCTGGGGGTGTTCCCGGTCGCAATGCTCGTCATCCTGGACCGCGTGGTCACGTCGCTCACGGGGACCGGGCTCGCGGCGGAGGCGCTCACCACCGGCTGGCTGTGGCTGGTTCCCACCACCACGGCGCAGGCGAGCTACAGCCCGGTGATCTTCCTGGTCGTCATTGTCGGCGTGGTGTGGCTGACGATCCTGCTCGTGCGCCGCTTCTATCACGGCCGTGTGCGGCGCTCGGCTCCCTGGGACTGCGGCTTCCCCGAACAGACGCCGCGCATGCAGGACACGGCCGACGCCTTCGGTCAGCCGATCCGCCACGTCTTCGGGCCGCTCTACCTGATGAAGCGCACCATGCCCGGGCCGGACGATCCATCGCCGCGTTTCGTCCTGAAGATCGAGGACCGTCACTGGTACTGGCTCTACCTGCCGGTGGCGCGCCTCGCGAATTTCGTCTCGGAGAAGGTGTCGCTGCTGCAGCGAGGCCGCATCAGCGTCTACCTGCTCTACAGCTTCCTCACCCTGATCGCGCTCCTGGTGTTCGTGACATGAACCAGGTCCCGGCGATCGCTTTTCAGGTCTTCCAGTCGGTCCTCGTGGTGCTGGCCGCGCCGCTGCTCATGGGGTGGGTCAATCAATGCCGGGCCTGGTTGCAGAATCGCTCGGCGCCTTCGATATTGCTTCCCTATTACACGCTCGCGAAACTTTTCCACAAGGATGCGGTGATCGCCGAGCACGCGTCACCGCTCTTTCGCCTGACGCCGTACATCCTCTTCGGGTGCATGTGGCTTGCCGGCGGCATCGTTCCCGTGCTCGCGACCGCCCTGCCGTTTGCGCCCGCCGCGGACATCATCGCGCTCGTCGCGGTCTTCGCGCTCGCGCGCGTATTCGCCGCGCTCGCGGCCATGGACATCGGAACCTCGTTCGGCGGGCTCGGGGCGCGCCGCGAAATGCTCATCGGCTTTCTCGCGGAGCCGGCCATGCTGATGACGCTGTTCACCGCGGCGTTCATCACCGGCTCCACCCAGCTCACCACGATCGTCGACGCCCTCGCGCATCGGGAATTCGCGATCCAGCCGAGCCTTGCGTTCGCAGCCGTCGCGTTTCTGATGGTTCTGCTGGCCGAAAACGCGCGCATCCCGGTGGACAACCCGACGACCCACCTCGAGCTGACCATGGTGCATGAAGCGATGATCCTCGAGTACTCCGCGCGCCATCTAGCGCTCATCGAGTGGGGCGCCGCGATCAAGCTCTTTGCCTACATGACGATCGGATTCGCGCTGTTCGCGCCATGGGGAATCGCGATCGCCGGCGACTGGGCCGGCTTGCCGCTCGCCCTGGCCGCGCTGGTCGCAAAGCTCGCGATCGCCGGCGCGGGGCTCGCGTTGATCGAGACCGTGTCGGCGAAATTCCGTCTGTTCCGCGCGCCCGAGTTCCTCTCCACCGCCTTTCTCCTTGCGGTGCTGGGCATGCTCACCCATTTCCTCCTGCAGGGCTGAGATGGACGCTTCGTTCGCCGGCCAGATCGTCAACCTGCTTGCGGCATTTCTTCTGCTCGTCGCCTTCTCCATGCTTTCGCAGCGGCGGGTTCTCAGCCTGGTACGCCTGTTTGCATGGCAAGGAGCGGCGCTCGCGCTTTCGACACTGGTGGTGGGATATAGCACCGACCAGCCCCACCTGTACTTCTCTGCCGGACTCACGGTCGTGCTCAAGGTGATCCTGATTCCGTGGGTGCTGCACCGTCTGATCGGGAGGCTGGATGTCCGCTGGGACGTGGAGACGATGCTCAACATTCCGACCACGATGCTCGCCGGGATCGCGCTGGTGATCTTCGCGTTCGCGCTCGCTTCGCCGATCTCCGAGATGGCGACGACGGTGACGCGCGGCACGCTGGGCATCGCCCTGGCGTGCGTGCTGCTCTCGTTCCTGATGATGATCGTCCGGCGCAAGGCAATCCCGCAGGTGATCGGCTTCCTTGCGCTCGAGAACGGGCTTTTCTTCGCCGCGACCAGCGCCACGTACGGGATGCCGCTCGTCGTCGAGCTGGGCGTCGCGCTGGACGTCCTGGTCGGCACGTTCATCTTCGGCATCTTCTTCTTCCACATCCGCGAGCAGTTCGACAGCCTCGACATTCGCCACATGGAAAAGCTCAAGGACGACTGAGTGGAGATTCTTTCGGTCCTCGCAATTCCTCTCCTCGGAGGCATCGTTCTCGGGGCGTTTGGCCACCGGCGCTGGGCGCCCGAGCTGAACGCGCTGTTCAGCCTCGGGACCCTCGCCTCTGCGGCCGCCCTCACCGCGCGCGTGATCGCGAGCGGGCCGATGACCGGGCTCGACGAGCAGTTCTTCGTCGATCCGTTCAATGTCTTCCTGGTGGCGCTGACCGCGTTCGTGGGTTTCACGACCGCCCTCTTCTCGCGACCGTACATGCGCACCGAAGAGCACGCCGGTCGCCTGAGCTCCGGGCGACTGCGCCTCTACCACAGCATGTACCAGCTCTTCAGCTTCACCATGCTGGTGACTCTCCTCACGAACAACGTCGGAATCCTGTGGGTCGCGATGGAGGGCGCGACGCTATCGACGGTGCTGCTGGTGAGCCTCTATCGCACCCCGCAGAGTCTCGAAGCGGCCTGGAAGTACTTCATCCTCTGCGGTGTCGGTCTCGCACAAGCCCTGTTTGGCACGATCCTCCTCTACTTCGCGGCCGAGAAGGTGCTGGGACCTGGCGGAACGGCATTGCTCTGGACGCATCTGCACGAGGTGCGTGGGGCGCTCGAGCCGACCGTGGTCTCGCTCGCTTTCGTGTTCCTGCTCGTCGGCTACGGCACCAAGGTGGGTCTCGTGCCCTTGCACAACTGGCTTCCCGACGCGCACGCCGAGGGCCCGACCCCGGTCTCCGCGGTTCTCTCGGGGCTCCTGCTGAACGTTGCGCTCTACGCGGTCGTGCGCACCAAAGTGCTGGTGGACGGCGCGCTGGGAACGGGGTTCTCGGGCAACCTGATGATGGGCTTCGGATTGCTCTCGGTGGTCGTCGCGGCCTTCTTCCTTTCGCGCCAGAAGGACGTCAAGCGCATGTTCGCGTACTCGTCCGTCGAGCACATGGGTATCATGACGTTCGCGTTCGGCATGGGCGGGCCGGTTGCCGCGTTCGCAGGCCTGCTGCACATGACGGTGCATTCGCTCACGAAATCCGCGATCTTCTTCACGGTCGGTCACGCTGCACACGCCGCGGGATCGCAGAGCATGGACGCAATTCGCGGACTGATCCGGCAAAGCCCGACGATCGGGTGGGGGCTCGCAATCGGAACCCTCGCCATCCTCGGCCTGCCGCCGTTCGGCGTATTCACCAGCGAATTCATGGTCCTCACCACGGCGATGCACGAGCACACCTGGGCGACGCCGTTCCTGCTCGTCGCGCTCGGGGTCGCATTCGCCGCCGTGTTCGGAAAGGTGCAACCGATGATCTTCGGCGAGACGACCGCCCGGCCGCTGCCGCACCCGCCGGCGCTCGTGCCGGTATTCGTTCACCTGGCAATCGTGCTGATGCTGGGCTTGTACATTCCACCGTACCTCGTCGACTGGTATCGGCAGGCCGCGGCGCTCATCGGCTGAGGCACCGGATATGCACGCGACAACCGGACTCCTCGCGACGGCCGAACGTCTGTCGGGAGCAGCGGCGGCGTACCGGGTCCGCATCGAGCCGACCCGGCTGCGCGCAGTCTGCGAGGAGGCGCGCTCGGACGGCGCACGCCTGGTCGCACTGTGGGGTAGCGACGAGACTTCGCGTGGCGCCGGCTTCGCGCTGCACGTCGCGCTCGCGCTTCCACCGGGCCTCGTGTGGATTACGGTGCCGCTCGCGCCCGACCATCCGCGCTATCCGAGCATCGCCGATCTGTTTCCTGCGGCCAACCGCATGCAGCGCGCCGCGTACGATCTGCTCGGAATCCATGCGGACGAGAGCCCGGATCACCGCAAGTGGCTCCGGCACGGCGCCTGGCCGGGCGGAACGTTTCCACTGCGGAAGGAATTCGATCCCGCGAGCCGGTTCCCGCCTGCGGAAGACCGCTATCCGTTCGTGAAGGTCGAGGGCGAGGGCGTGCACGAGATTCCGGTCGGTCCGGTGCACGCGGGAACGATCGAACCGGGACACTTCCGCTTCTCGATCGTGGGCGAGAAGATTCTCCGGCTCGAGGAGCGCCTGGGCTACAAGCACAAGGGGATCGAGAAGCGCTTCGAGGCCATGACGCTCGCCGAAGGGGCGCGGCTCGCAGGGCGCATCAGCGGCGACTCGACGGTCGCATTCGCCTGGGCCTACGCGATGGCCGTCGAAGGCGCATGCGAGGCGGTGCCTCCGCCGCGCGCTGCCGCCCTGCGCGGTTGCCTCCTCGAACTCGAACGGATCGCCAACCACCTCGGCGATCTCGGTTACCTTGGGAACGACGTGTCGCTGTCGTTCGGATTCTTCCAGTTCTGGCGGCTCAAGGAGGATCTGCTACGGGTGAACGACGCGGTGTTCGGCCATCGATACCTGATGGACGTGATCGTTCCGGGCGGCGTGGCCTGCGATATTTCGACCGGCGATGCAGGGCGCATCGTCGCGACGCTCGACCGGATCGAATCCGAGGTGCGACAGCTACGCTCGATCTACGACGAGCATGCCGGTATGCAGGACCGCTTCATGACGACCGGCGAGATCCCGCCCGAGCTGGCAGCGCGCATGGGCCTCGCCGGCTTCGCGGCGCGCGCGAGCGGCATCCGGTGCGATCTGCGGATCGATCATCCCGTCGCACCCTACGATACGACACAGGTCAAGATTGCAGCCCAGGAGGCGGGCGACGTTGCCGCGCGCGTGGCAGTGCGATTCGACGAGCTGTTCGAATCGACGCGGATCCTGCGCGTGCTGCTCGCGGAGCTCCCGGACGGGCCGGCGCGCGTGGAGG
>JBAVOG010000110.1:0-2310 GCA_049691875.1 Burkholderiales bacterium
TGGCTGCGGGCCGGGAGCGTCGCGAGCGCGGCGCGTCCGGCATCGGTGATGGCAAGTGCCTCGGGTGGTGCGGGCAGGGATCGCGTCCGGCGCAACCGCGGCGGGAGGGCTGCATGAATCACCTCGCCGAGCGCACGCTGGTAGTACTCGCTGCAGAAGCGCGCCACGTCGAGCCAGTCGCGCGTGAGCGGGCCGAGATCACGCAAGACCTCGCCAGCGGCGCGCAGCTTGTCGACCGGAACGTCGCTCGTCGCGACGACTTCCACGATGACGCCCACCATGCGCCGGTTGCCGAACGGCACGATGACGCGGCGGCCGATGTCCGCTGCGCTTGCGTCCGGAGCCGCGTAGTCGAACAGCTTCGGCAGCGGAACGTCGAGCGCGACGCGCAGAATGCTCATCGGAAAAGCCGCGCCGATGGCAGGTTCAACTCATCCAGAATCTCGCGAGGCACAACTGAACTATTTGATCGAAAAGAATTTCCGGGTTGTGCACAGTTTTTGTGGATAAAGCTGTGCGCAACTTTGCAACAAACTCGTAACCTGGCTTCGCGCAACGGATTTTTAGTATCGCTCGCGATTTGTGCGAAGTTATTTTCCATATTGAAACAGCGAGTTACCGGCTCGTCCCCAGGGAGCCGCCCGGAGAGGCCCGTCTGGCGGGGCGGGGCACGGAATTGTGCATAAGTCAAGACCCGCGGCCCCGGATCGCCGCGCGAATTTATTCACGCGCGGAGCTTGAGGCTCGCCGAGTGGACCGTTTCCACGAGCACGCCGACGTGCTCCGGCGGGGTGTGCTGGGAAATGCCATGTCCCAGGTTGAAGACGTGCCCCGGGCCGCTTCCGAAGGAAGTAAGCACCTGCTCTGTTGCGCGCCGGATCGCTTCGGGCGGCGCGAAAAGCGCGATCGGATCGAGATTTCCCTGCAGCGCGACGCGATCGCCGACCCGTCGGCGTGCCGCCCCGATATCGATCGTCCAGTCGACGCCAACGGCATCGCTCCCGCACCCGGCGATCGCTTCCAGCCATAGCCCGCCGCCCTTGGTGAAGACGATGCTCGGCACGCGGACCCCGTCGCGCTCACGACGGAGCTGCGCCATCACGCGCTTGATGTAGGCGAGCGAGAACTCGTGGTAGGCGGCCTCCGCGAGCGTGCCGCCCCAGGTGTCGAAGATCATCACCGCCTGCGCGCCGGCCTCGATCTGCGCGTTCAGGTAATCCGCCACCGCGCGGGCGTTCACCGCGAGGATGCGATGCAGCAGGTCGGGACGGCCGTAGAGCATGCTCTTCAGCAGCCGGAAGTCGTCGCTGCCGCCGCCCTCGACCATGTAGCAGGCCAGGGTGAATGGGCTGCCGGAGAAGCCGATCAGGGGCACGCGACCCGCGAGGGCGGTGCGGATGTGCGCGACGGCATCGAGCACGTAGCGAAGCTCACGGGTCGGATCCGGTGGCGCCAGTGCGCGGATCGCGGCCTCGTCGCGCAGCGGACGCTCGAAGCGCGGTCCTTCGCCTTCGCTGAAGAAGAGTCCGAGGCCCATCGCGTCCGGGATTGTGAGAATGTCGGAGAACAGAATGGCCGCGTCGAGCGGGTAGCGCTCGAGCGGTTGCAGCGTCACTTCGGTTGCGAGCTCCGGCGTCTTCGCGAGCGCGAGGAAGCTGCCTGCGCGCTTGCGCGTGGCGACGTATTCGGGGAGGTAGCGGCCTGCCTGCCGCATCAACCAGACCGGCGTGTACGGCGTGGGCTCGCGCAGCAGGGCGCGAAGCAGCGTGTCGTTCTGGAGCGGGGCAGTCACCGGCCGAGGGTATCAGGGTTCGGCGCGGCGGCAGCGCCGTGCGACGGTCAGGCGTCTTTCAACAGGCGCTCGGTGATGTAGGTCCACTCGGCGGGTTCCACGGGCGTGATCGACAGCCGGTTCCCGCGCTGGAGCAGGCGCATCTTCGCGAGCTGCGGGTGCCGCCGCAGTTCCGCGAGGCTCACCAGCGCGGACTTTCTGACGAACCTGACGTCGACGTTCACCCAGCGTGGCGCGGCGCGGGTCGACTTCGGGTCGTAGTACTCGCTCTTCCTGTCGAACTGGGAATTGTCCGGATACCCCTCGCTTGCCACCTCGGCGATGCCCGCGATCCCCGGCTCGGGACAGCTCGAGTAGTAGAAGAGCACGCCATCGCCGGGGCGCATGTCGTCGCGCATGAAATTGCGCGATTGATAATTGCGGACACCGGCCCAGGGCGCCTGGCGTCCCGGCGCGCGCGCGAGGTCGTCGATGGAGAACTCGTCCGGCTCGGATTTCATCAGCCAGTAGCGCATGGG